>USCM01000026.1 GCA_900553155.1 uncultured Prevotella sp.
AACCTTTCATCTGCAACCCATCTACAACCGCCATAACACGCACATTATCAATGCGTTGCAACGTTTTTAGCTTCAAAATTGCAGATGGCAGATGAAAAAATAAAGATAAATTACATTGCAATAGAGCCTTAATTGGCTCGTCACTAAGGCTTAATTGGTAGGCCATTAAGGCTTAATTGGCCTGTCATTAAGGCTTAATTGGTCGGTCATTAAGCCTTAGTTGGTAGGCCATTAAGCCTTAGTTGTAATGTAATTTATCCTTTTGTACAATCGGCTACAGCTTACTCGAAGTAGAGGAATGTCGCGATGCCGGTGAGTGCCTTCTTAGGCGACTCCTCAATCTCGATGGCAAACTTAATCTGCACCTTTGCAATGCCGCGGAGGTTCTCTATAGAGTAGAGGTCGGCAACGAGACGAACGTGCTCGCCAGCCTTTACAGCCTGGCCGAACTTCATCTTGTCCATGCCGTAGTTCACCATCATCTTGAGGTTCTTAACCTCGATAATCTGGTTCCACAGATAAGGCAGCATAGAGAGTGTGAGGTAGCCGTGTGCTATGGTCGACTTGAAGGGGCTTTCAACGGCTGCGCGCTCTGTGTCCACATGAATCCACTGGTGGTCGAGTGTGGCGTCGGCAAAGAGGTTGATGCGCTCCTGCGAGAGCTCAACATAGTCGGAAACACCAATGTTCTTGCCAAGAAGAGCGGCAAACTCGTGATAACTGTTAATGATTACTTTTTCCATTTTTGCTTATTATTGTATTTCTTTTTCTTGCCATTAATCTCCGTCCGGAGCATAAAGGAAGTTGTGCAGCGGGTCTGGATACTCGAATATCTCGCCCTCACGGAAGAAGCGCTTCATCTCTATCTCGGCAGTCTCAACCGAGTCGGAAGCGTGTATGATATTCTCCTGGCCGCTCATCGAGTAGTCGCCGCGTATGGTTCCAGGTGCCGCCTTGCGTCCGTTTGTGGCGCCCACGATGTTGCGCACAACGGTTACGGCGCTGTTGCCCTCAACACACATAGCCACTACGGGTGCCGACTTCATCGAGGCTGTGAGCCACGGAAAGAAAGGACGGTCGACGAGGTGAGCATAGTGCTCGTTGAGAATGGCATCGTCCAGCTGCATCATCTTGAGGCCCACAATGCGCAAGCCCTTGCGCTCAAGACGGTTGATAACTTCGCCTATGAGACGGCGCTGTACGGTGCATGGTTTGAGAAGAATAAGAGTCTTTTCCATATTGGTATAGTTTTGTTTATAGCTTTGTTATGCTTTGTTTATTGCAAAGATAGCTATTTTATATTTATTTTTGATGTTTTACGCTTAAAAATAAGTAATTTTGCACATTATGAATAATACAACAATACACGATTACGAAATAATGGCACCGGTAGGCTCACGCGAAAGCTTGCAGGCTGCTATACAGGCAGGTGCCGACAGCATCTACTTTGGTGTGGAGCAGCTCAATATGCGCTCCCACTCTGCCAACCACTTCACCATCGACGACCTTCGCGAGATAGCCGCTACCTGCACCGAGCACGGCATGAAGAGCTACCTCACGGTGAACACCATCATCTACGACGAGGACGTGGAGCTTATGCACCAGATTGTCGACGCTGCCAAGGAGGCCAACATTTCGGCTGTCATTGCCAGCGACGTGGCTGTTATGACCTACTGCCGCGAGGTGGGCGTGGAGGTGCATCTCTCTACCCAGCTCAACATCAGCAACGCCGAGGCGCTTAAGTTCTACGCCCAGTTTGCCGACGTTGTGGTGCTTGCCCGCGAGCTCAATATGGACCAGGTGGCTTACATCTTCGAGCAGATAGAGAGCCAGCACATCTGTGGACCTAAGGGCGAGCTTATCCGTATCGAGATGTTCTGCCACGGTGCGTTGTGCATGGCGGTAAGCGGCAAGTGCTATATGAGCCTTATGAACACCGGACGCTCTGCCAACCGTGGCGAGTGCATGCAGATATGCCGCCGCTCGTACACCGTCACCGACAACGAGACGGGATGCCAGTTGGAGGTAGACAACAAGTACATCATGTCGCCAAAGGACCTCAAGACCCTGCGCTTCATCGACCGCATGATGAAGAGCGGCGTGCGCGTGTTCAAGATTGAGGGCCGTGCACGCGGACCCGAGTATGTGTACAACGTGGTTAAGTGCTACAAGGAGGCCATCGCCTCGGTGCTTGAGGGTACCTTCAGCGAGGAGAAGAAGGACCAGTGGGACGAGCGTCTTGCCACCGTCTTCAACCGCGGTTTCTGGGACGGCTACTACCAGGGACAGACCCTTGGCGAGTGGAACAGCAACTATGGCTCTAACGCTACCGAGAAGAAGGTGTACGTGGGCCGTGGCGTTAAGTACTTCTCCAAGCTCGGCGTGGCTGAGTTTACATGCGAGGCTTGCGAGTTCTCGGTAGGCGACAAGCTGCTTATCACCGGTCCTACAACTGGTGTTATGTATGTGGACGTGGACGAGATTAGATACGACCTCAATCCGGTGCAGACAGCGCACAAGGGTCAGCACGTGTCGTTCCGTGTGCCGGGCAAGATTCGCCCAAGCGACAAGCTTTTCAAATTGGAGAAGGTTAATAAGTAAGTTGACAAGAGGACGAGGAGACAAGGATACAAGAAGACAGGTCTACTCGTCAACTTTAATAAAACAGATATGACAATCAACGAAGCACAAGACGAAGTTATTGAGCAGTTTCAAGACTTCACCGACTGGATGGACAAGTACCAGTTGCTAATCGACCTCGGCGGCGAACTGGAACCGCTTGACGCAAAGTACAAGACCGAACAGAACCTTATAGACGGCTGCCAGAGCCGTGTGTGGGTGCAATGCGATATGACCGACGACGGACTGTTAGTGTTCACTGCCGACAGCGACGCGCTTATCGTCAAGGGCATCATTGCCCTGCTAATCCAGGTTATAAGCGGACACACACCACGTGAGATACTCGATGCCGACCTCTACTTTATCGACCGCATCGGCTTGAAGGACCACCTCTCGCCCACCCGCTCAAACGGTTTGCTGGCTATGGTTAAGCAGATACGTATGTATGCGTTGGCTTATGAGGCTAAGAAGAGTTAGGAATTACGAATTAAGAATTAAGAATTAGGATGAATAAGACTGTATTCTCGGTGTTCTTGGCATTGGCGGTGGCAGCTATTATATGCTCGTGCGCATCGTGCAAGAACGCATCCAAGTCCGCAACCGGCAACGAGCCCGACACCGTGGCGCTCGTCGGACCAACCTTCCTGGCCGACTCGGCATACGCCTTTGCTGCCAAGCAGTGCAGCTTCGGACCACGCACTATGAACTCGAAGGCACACGATTTGTGCGGCGAGTGGATTATGTCTAAGTTCAGCGAGTATGGCATGAAGGTGGAGACACAGGATGCCGATCTTAAGGGTTGGGACGGAACAACGTTGCACTCGCGCAACATCATAGCACGTTTCCGTCCCGAACAAACCACACGCCTCTTGCTGTGTGCCCACTGGGACTGCCGTCCGTGGGCTGACAACGACCCCGACTCTACCAACTGGCGCAAGCCTGTAATGGGTGCCAACGATGCCGCAAGCGGCGTGGCTGTTATGCTCGAGCTGGCTCGTTTGATTAAGAACGACACCACACTGAATATCGGTGTCGACTTTGTTTGCTTCGATGCCGAGGACTATGGCTTGCCACAGTGGTCGGACGTGCAGACCGATGCCGACACTTGGGCGCTCGGCGCACAGCATTGGGCTACCAATCTGCCGCAGGGCTACGAGGCTCGTTACGGCATACTGCTCGACATGGTGGGCGGCATGGGAGCCAAGTTCTATCAGGAGGGTGTATCCAAGCAATATGCCAACGAGATTGTGAACAAGATTTGGCGCACCGCCGCGCAGATAGGCTACGGCTCGTTCTTCCCTATGAAGGACGGCGGCATGATTACCGACGACCACGTTCCGGTGAACGAGAAGGCAGGCATCCCCTGTGTCGACATCATCGCCTTCTACCCCGACTGTCAGCAAAGCTCGTTCGGACCAACATGGCATACCGTCAACGACACTATGGAGCATATCGACCCCAACGTGCTTAAGGCTGTAGGACAGACGCTTGTGCAAGTTCTGTATACAGAGGAGTAAGCGTTGGAGGGAGGCAAGCTTATATCGCAGTTTTTATCGGTGAGTGGCGTTCTTGTGTTCCTATGAGGGTGTGTCAAAAGTCGCAAGTGGTACGCCCCGAAGGGGCAGAAGCTCCTAGCCCAGGTAGGGCACTGAAAAAGGTACCCAAATTTAAGTTGTAGAGTTTATTTTAAATTTTTATTCTTGTCCAAGAAGTATTTTCATCTTTTAAAAGAGGAATACTTTTTTGGACAAGAATATAGTTCCCAATAGCTTTATATAGCGTTTATTACGCCAATATTTGACAATATATAGAGGATTCTACTTGACCATTATGCATTTTGTTTTAATTTGAGGATTCTCTTGACGTTTGCGGCGAAAATAGTCAAAGCTCCCTGCATTTCCATGCACGACAAGCCGTATGACAGTGCTCTGTCATATCCTAAGACATTCTTAAGTTCCGAGTTCTTGGCTTCTATCTTGTATCGTTTTCTCTGAAGACTAATAAACTCTTCAGTCTTTTGATATTCGATTTGCTCCAACTGTTCATCCGACTTGATGGTGACCATATATGTTTTAGTCTTGGCTCCTTCCTTGTAGCAGCCTTCACGTAACGGACAGACCTTGCATTTGTCTACGTCAAAATAATATGTTATGCTGGAGTTTCTAAGGCGCTTACCGTCTTTGCGATTATTCTTCTCTTTCCTTTTCGCTAGATGCCCTGCCGGACAGACGTACAGATCCGCATCCTTGTTGTATTCAAAAGGAAGCTTGTTCGTTCGATTACCGTCAATTACAGAACTCAAACGAGCTGAGAGATGCATGTTGTTTTCTTTTGCCATTCTGAGATTTTCCTTGCTGGAATATGCTGTATCTGCAACTATGGAATCAACTTCCATCCCTGCTTCCTCCGTCTTCTTGACGAGTTCCGGCAATTGCTGTCCGTCTCCTTTTTCGCCAGAAGTGACTGTAGCAGCAGTGATGATTCTTTCATCACTCATAGCAAGATGCGTCTTATACCCAAAGAATGAAGAGTTAGCGGTCTTATGTCCAGTGCGGGCATCCTCATCCTTTGATATTACACCTCGTGTTTCAGCGTCAGAAATTGTTTCTTTCAGCATGTTGAGACGTTCCTTCACGGCAGGCATATTGGCTGTTGCCGTGTCAGCTTCTACTGCAGCTACAATTGTTTGGGCTGCATTCATGATAGAAGAGTATTTCTTCTCTTTAGGAAGCTCGGGCAGTTCAATACTGTCATCTACAGAATTTACGACCTTGATAACAGCCTTGCAATAATATTCCAAATTCTTTGCTGCACTAATAGGATTGGAACGTGAAAGCGTATGGGTTGCATCAACGATAATAGTTTTGGATTTGAGAACCCCTACTTCAATAGCAATAGAAACGGTCTTTTTGATGAGTAGATCCAATAATTCTATATCCTTCAGGCGAAGCCGACGGAATTTGGTCAATGAACTTGGATTAATCAAGTTCGTTTCCTCAGGAGTTAATCCCAAGAAATACTTAAACGACATATCATAGCGAGCACGTTCTACAACATCAACGTCCGATATATTATAAATCACCTTCAAAAGGAGATATTTGAACATACGTATAGGACTCTCTGCCGTACGCCCATTGTCATGACAGTACTTGTCCTGCAATTCTTGGTATACAAAACTAAAGTCCACCAGATCGTTTATCTGTCGGAGCAGGTTGTCTTTGGGGATTATCAAGTTATACAAACTTGAATAATCACTGAATGATATGGTCTGTTGTTGCTGTAGCATAATCTCGTATTATGCATAAAGGTACAAAAAATATTGCACATACGCAACTTTTGAGTACACAAATTTAAAGTCCCCTAATAAAGCAACATTAACTTAATTAGGGGACTTTTTCAGTGCCCTCCCAGGGCAGCGCCCTGGGTGTAATGCATCAAAAAGCAAAGCGCCCTGCAAGGGCAAAAGCGTTGATAATGAACGCTTTTGCCCTTACAGGGCGTATTATTTATAACGTCCGTTTACCCAGGGCGTTGCCCTGGGCTAGGCGCAATTTGGGCTTTCAGCCCGCATTGTTTGAGTTTTGACACACCCTCATAGGAGCTACAAACAAAGACACTACTTTACCAAGGTGATACCGAAGCACCATGCGCCATTGTCGCCCATGTTCTCGGTCTTAAACTTAGGAGCGCTCATGTAATAGCCAACGGTAATAAAGCCGCGTGTACCCTTCTTGGTGGTCCACAACTTCAAGCCAGCCGCAACATTGGCCTCAGCTCCGTAAATAAACTCGTCCTTGTCCTTCTTTGTCAGCTTTCCTTTATCGTTTACGGTTGGTACCTCGTACGACATATATCCGCCATAGACACCAAGCTTGCCCTGAAGCAAGAACGAGTTGCCAAGGAGATAGCGCTTGCCCAAACCGAGGAACACCGAAGAAGAATAAGAGCTGTAATCGCCAGTGCCAAGGTTGAAGCCAAAGCCAAAGTAAGCCGACTTAGAAACATCGAACAGATATTTTATACCATAGAGGTCTTGGTCGGTGTTGATTGTAAAGCTGTAGTCTTCTCCCTGTACAAAGCCGTCTGTCTCGGTGTCGTTAGTTGTGTTGGTGCCGTCGGCCTTTGTTATTGGCGAGTCGTAATTGTTTGAAATTACAGTCTGTGCTGTTGCCACCTGCGCTGCAAGCAGCATCGCTAAAGAAAAAAATACCTTTTTCATTGCTACTAATTTTTGTGATTGATAATTATACTTGTTAAGTTTCTAATTGTAGAAGCGTTGGTTGATATAGTGTATATGTGCCTATGGTCTCTCAAGTTTGTTAAGCAATATGGTTGTTGGCACTTTGGGGTCCTTGCCGTCCACATTCAGCATCTCGTACTTGACGAAGCCCACACCTCTTGCCAGCCACCATGTATACTGGTAGTTTACCTTGTAAGCCGAGTTGTCCTCAAACACCTTGCCTTTAAGTCGGATGCAGTCGAATGTGCCTGCCGGGGTTGTCACGGTCTCTGTGCCGTCCACATAGAAGTCGGTGTATTCGGCCTTAAGCTTTACCGTTCCGCCAAACAGGTTCTTGCTGTTGTCGGCAATGGTGCCGCACTTCAGCTTGTCGCCCACGTTCGGCATAGAGGGCAACAGCATGGCATATCCCTGACGACTTGTGAGCAGAACGAAGTCTCTTGAGATGTCGTGTGTAAGGTGGAAGGTGCCGGCGGTGTCTATCTCCGTAGGATAATAGTACGACTTGAACGCGGCAGATATGCCCTTTGATGGCTCGTGCTTCTTGTTGAGGAGCACTTGCTTGACGTACACTCCCAACAGTCCGTTGCTCACTTTCTCCTCTGCCACTACCTGCTGCACGTATGTGGGAAGACCCATAAACACCGACTGTTTGTCGCCTTTCATGATGATATACTCAGCCACAGTGCCCTTGCCGTACAATGTGTAAGGCTGCTTGGCATACACACGGCGTATTATCTCGTCGTCGGAGAGAGCCGGAGCCGGCGAAAACTTAAGCCCACCCGTTGCCACATTGGGGGTTGCAGGGACTGCTGGTGTTGCAGGCATCTGCGCACCTGGTAGCGTTGGGGCGGCAGCAGCCTTTGCCTGTGCCTCGGCTTTAGCCTTGCGCATCTTCTCGACATACTTGTTGTTGAACAAGGTTGTTGTGCCGTCGCTGTTCTTCAGCAAAAACACCTCGTCCTTGGCAACCTTCTCTACAGGAGCCTTTTTGCTGTCCTTAAGTTTGTAACTGATGTCATTTTTGCCAATCTCCACATTAAATACAGGGAAGAATTTGCCGTTGTTAAGAAATAGCACGTTATCCTTCTTGTCAAGCTTCACATGGGCAGAAGTCATCTGGTTGCCTTCCTCGTCAAACAGAACGTTAGACCCCTTCTCCTTCATAATCATATACACAAAGTCGGTTGGGGCTTTAAGTTCGCCCTGACGCTTCTTGTCGAGATTGATGAAGTTTACGTCCGAACTGCTGATTCTCAATACTTTAACGTTGACAAACGAACCGTCGCGTGTAATCATGACGTCGTCGTTGCCGGCAATGGCAGTGGTACTGCTAATGGACAATAATGCCACAATAGCACCAATAAAGATTTTCCTCATGGATAAATATATTTTTGTGTTGTAAGATATCCCCCGACCTTTGGCGTCAAGAGAGTTTTAATTTTGTTCTTGTTGTTTAATTTTTGTGTTGCTTATACAAACTGCGTCCAAAATTACAAATTATTTTTAGAACAGCAAAACAATATCGGCTTTTTTCTAATTATTTTTAGTTATAACAAAAAACTGACCGCCGTATTCTGTACGAATAGCGACGGTCAGTCAAACGTTAGTATGTTATGAAAAATTTGAGAGAACTTGAAGCTTCGCAGCCTCGAGTTTTTTTTGTTTTAACTAAAAATGATTTATTGAGAAAGCATAGAAATTGTCATTTGATAATTGTAGTGCCGTTCTGGCTCACTGGCTCTACCACAGCCGCTCCGATGTTGCCGTTTCGCAGCGAGTCGCTGTGCAGCGAGTCGTTAAGCGCCACTGAGGCTCCACCCGTAGGTTGCTGTGTATACGAGGCAGGAACAGCCTCGGTGCTGCCTGTGCTCTGGAAGGAGAGCTGTGCAGCCTGACTCAGTGTAAGCACTATTGCCACCATTGCAGCAGCCTTGAAGAGAGGGGCAAATCTCTGACTGATGCGCACACGCTTTGCCTCGACGTGTTGTGGCTCGTCTATCATGGACATAATGCGCTCGTCGAAGTCGTCGCCAAGGCAGTTGGTCTTAGGCTCGGTCTGCTCGTAGTTGAACAGCGGACGATACTTTGCCAATTCCTCCGGCACACACAACTGGCTGAAGAAGGAGCGTAATATCTGCTCTTCCTCAAGAGTGGTCTTGCACTCCCAGTAGCGCTCTAAAAGCTGGTTGATGTATTTATAGTCCATAATTGTCGTATTGTATGAATTGTTGCTTTATTGTCTGCCGTGCTCTGAAGATGTTCACCTTCACTTGGTCTTCGGTTATGCCAAGCACAGCGGCAATTTCCTTATAAGTCTTTCCCTCGATATCGCGTAGCTGCATACAGCTGCGTTGCTTCTCGGGCAGGCTGTCGATGAGGGTTCTCACAATCTCCACCTTCTCCTTTTGCACTGTGCGCTCAAAGGGGTTGGATGCTGTGTCGAGTCTTTCGCCACCATCGTTGTCGTCGAGCGACGTGTTCTGGTTGTCGTGAAGACGCAGACGGTCGAGAGCCATATTGCGGCAGATGGTAAGACTGAACGCCTCGATGTTCTCTATGGTGTCCCACGATTCGCGACGGTTCCACACCTTTATCAGTGTGTCCTGCACTATATCCTCCGCTTCCTCACGACTAAGCGTGATGCGCAGTGCAAGCCTGAAGAGTGAGTCCTTCATCGGCAGGATGTCGTTGCGAAAACTAATCTTTTTCATCTGTGCTCTATTTGTAAGACGATTGGAGGGGCAGGTTGTTACAAGCTTGGCTCGCAATTAACCTCGTTTAACATTTAAAGGACTAAAAGCCTAATAATTCATACAATAGGTGGTACGACTTGCTGCCGTACCACTCTGCCAAAAATACAACCTATAACGATATGGTTGTACCGCTGTTGTTGGTGCCAAGACAATCGGCCTTGGTTATGACAACCTTCTTCACTCCTGCCTCCACAGCAGCGAGTGCATTCTCAATCTTGGGCAGCATGCCGCCCGATATGGTTCCGTCGGCAGTGAGACGCTGGAAGAGGGAGCGTGTTATTGTTGGTATCACGCTGTTGTCGTCGTCGGGGTTGGCAAGCACACCTGGCTTCTCAAAGCAATATACAAGGGTTACGTTGTCTGCCTTTGCAAGCGCGCGCGCTGTCTCTGAGGCTATTGTATCGGCGTTGGTGTTGAGCATTGTTCCGGCTCCGTCGAATGTAAGCGGAGCGAGAACCGGTGTCAACTGTGCGTCGATAAGGGTGTGCAGACGTGCGGCGTCCACTGTGTCGACATCGCCAACAAAGCCAAAGTCGATACCGTCCTTTACAGGACGTCGGTGCGAACGGATAACGTTCATGTCGGCACCGGTCAGTCCGATAGCGTCAACGCCTATCGCCTGCAGCTGTGCCACGATGTTCTTGTTCACCAGTCCGCCGTACACCATTGTCACTACCTCAAGCATATCGGCATCGGTTATGCGTCGTCCGCCAACCATCTTGCTCTCTATGCCCAGTGCGGCGGCTACCTTTGTGGCACGTCGTCCACCTCCATGCACCAATATCTTGGCTCCCTCTATCTTCTTGAATCCTTCGAGAAGAGTGGCGAGCTGTGCCGGGTCTTCAACCACGGCGCCACCTACTTTGACTATTGTTATATCCATAAAACTTTATTACTCCAAATAAGTATATCCATACAAACCAGAGCGATAGTTGCTAAGGAACTCCTTGCCCTCTTCGAGCGAGATCTTTCCTGCCTTTACACTCTTGGTTACCCATATCTCCAACTGGCGCACAAGCTTCTTGGGGTTGTACTGTACGTAGTCGAGCACCTCCTCCACTGTCTCGCCGTCGAATATCTGGTCGATGTGATAGCCATCGTCCTTAACCGATATATGAACGGCATTTGTATCGCCGAAGAGGTTGTGCATATCGCCCAATATCTCCTGGTAGGCTCCTACAAGGAATACGCCGAGATAATAGTCCTCGTTCTTTTTTACCGCGTGTACGGGCAGCACATCCGAAGCCTGTCGGTTGGTAACGAAGTTGGCAAGCTTGCCGTCCGAGTCGCAAGTGATGTCTTGCAGGGTGGCGTTGCGTGTAGGGCGCTCGTCAAGACGCTGTATAGGCACTATCGGGAAGAGCTGGTCTATAGCCCAAGCGTCCGGCAACGACTGGAAGAGCGAGAAGTTGCAGAAGTACTTGTCGGCAAGAAGTTTGTCCAAGCCACGCAGCTCCTCTGGTGTGTGCTTAAGCGACTTAGCCATGCCGTTGACCTCGCGGCAGATGCTCCAGTACATACTTTCGATCTCGGCTCGGGTGCGCAGGTCTACAATGCCGTGCGAGAAGAGGTCGAGAGCCTCATCGCGTATCTGCTCGGCATCGTGCCAGTCCTCAAGCATTGTGCGTGGGTTGAGGTTGTCCCATATATCATATAGGTCCTTAACCAGTTGGTGGTCGTTCTCTGACGGCTCAAACTCCTCACGCATCTGCGGCAGCGATGTTGTCTCAAGCACATCTATAACGAGCACCGAGTGGTGTGCCGACAGCGAGCGTCCGCTCTCTGTAATGAGGTTAGGATGGGCTATGCCGTTCTTGTTGGCGGCATCAACGAAGGTGTAGACGCAGTCGTTGACATACTCTTGTATAGAATAGTTTACAGAGCTTTCGGAGCTTGACGAGCGTGTGCCGTCGTAGTCGACGCCCAGACCGCCGCCACAGTCGACGAAGTCGATGTTGTACCCCATCTTGTGCAACTGTATGTAGAAGTGGGCAGCCTCACGCAGGGCTGTCTGTATACGGCGTATCTTTGTTATCTGCGAGCCAATGTGGAAGTGGATAAGACGTACACAGTCGTGCAGTCCCTTCTCGTCGAGTATCTCAAGAGCCTGTAGCAACTCTGAGGCACGCAGACCAAACTTTGAGGCGTCGCCGCCACTCTCCTGCCACTTGCCCGAGCCGCTTGAGGCGAGCTTTATGCGTATACCGATGTTGGGACGCACACCGAGCTTCTTGGCAGCTGCGGCTATCAGCCCTATCTCGTTCATCTTCTCTACAACGAGAAAGATGCGCTTGCCCATCTTCTGTGCGAGCAATGCCAGCTCTATGTAGCTCTGGTCCTTGTAGCCATTGCACACGATGATGGAGTCGCTCTGGCACTGTACGGCTATAACGGCGTGCAGCTCGGGCTTTGAGCCACACTCCAGTCCGAGGTTAAACTTGCGTCCGTGCGATATAATCTCCTCCACAACGGGCTGCATCTGGTTCACCTTTATAGGGTAGACGATGAAGTTCTCGCCTTTATACTGATACTCCTCGGCTGCCTTCTTGAAGCAGCTTGAAGTCTTCTCGATACGGTTGTCGAGGATGTCGGGGAATCGCAGCAGAACCGGCGGTGTGACATCGCGCAGCTGCAACTCGTCCATAACATCGCGCAGGTCTATCTGCACGTTGTCCTTGCAGGGTGACACGTACATGTCTCCTCGGTCGTTTACGCCGAAGTAGGATGTACCCCAACCGTTGATGTTGTATAGCTCGCGAGAGTCTTCAATGGTCCATTTCTTCATTTTTGAGTTTTTGAGTTTTGAGTTTTGAGTTTTGAGTTGTTGTTCATTCAAAATCGCCGAAGACTACAATTCAAAACTCAAAACTCCTAATTCAACATTTCTATTAGTTTCTCTACAGTTATATTAATTTTGTCGTAGTTGTCGAGCAGGTTCACATCAAAGGTATACTTAGCCTTAGAGTAGAACTGTTCGCGGTGTGCGAGTTGCTCGACGATGAACGTCTTAACCTCCTCGGGTGTCTTGTTGAGGAGCAGCGGCCTTACCGACTTGCCCATCTTAAGATGCTCGTACAGCACCTCCGGCGACGCTTTGAGGTAGACTACAGGTCCCTGCTGGTTCATATAGTCGATGTTGTCGAAGAAGCACGGAGTGCCGCCGCCGCACGACAGCACCACGTTCTCAAACTCGGCAACCTCGTGCAGCATATTGCGCTCTATCCGGCGGAAGCCTTCTTCGCCCTCTTCGTCGAATATCTGCTTAACGGTGCGGTGCATACGTGTCTCGATATACCAGTCGAGGTCGTAGAAGGTTACGCCAAGAGCCTTGGCGAGAGCCTTGCCTACGGTAGTCTTTCCGGCTCCCATATAGCCGATGAGGATTATTCGGGTCATACTTCTTAATGTTTACTTCTTGGTGCCTCTCTTCTTCGGAGCAGGCGGATTGTTGACAATGTCCATACACTGCTCGTAGCTTAGCTCGGCAGCCTTAGAGTGGAGATCGCGTGGTATGCGATAGTTCTTGCCGTCGTATACGATGTAGGGACCATAGCGTCCGTTGAGCACCTCGAGCTTGGGGTCTTCGTCAAACTGCTTGAGATGGCGCTCCTCCTCTGCCTTGCGCTTGCCCTCTATCAGCTCTATTGCACGCTCGAGGGTAAGCGCCAAGGGGTCCTCGTCCTTCGGTATAGACACATACTTCTTGTCGTGCAGAACGTAAGGACCAAATCGGCCGGCGCCTATTGTTACGCTCTTGCCCTCAAACTCGCCCACGGTACGTGGCAACTTGAACAGCTCGAGAGCCTCGTCAAGGGTTATTGTCTCCATGCTCTTGTCGGCTGGCAGCTGTGCAAAGCGTGGCTTCTCCTCGTCGTCGGCGGTACCTATCTGCACTACCGGACCGTAACGGCCTATCTTTACAAACACCGGATGGCCCGACTTAGGGTCGTCGCCCAGCTTGCGCTCGCCCGCCTTGTGCTCAGAGCGTGCGTTCATCACCTTGTCGACAGTAGGCTCAAACTCGTTGTCGAAGTGGCGCATCATATCTGTCCACTCTTCCTTGCCGTCGGCTATCTGGTCGAACTCATGCTCTACCTTGGCGGTGAAGTTGTAGTCCATAATCACCGGGAAGTTGTCGATAAGAAAGTCGTTCACCACGATGCCTATGTCGGTAGGCAGCAGCTTGCCCTTCTCGTTGC
>USCM01000027.1 GCA_900553155.1 uncultured Prevotella sp.
GAAGCCCACGCCGATATGAATACACTCTCCCCTTTACGGATATGCCACTACATGACGACACCCTACAAACGGGTCGTCATGAGCCATACCAATAAAAGGGATGTGATTAGACACATCCCGAGGACATCTACCGTTGCAATGTTCGTGACAACACATGAAAGTTGCGAAGTTTCAGAACGTCAAGAACAAAGCGTTGAGTAAACGCCTTTATTATTATAATGTCATGATACCAATAGCACCCTCTGTTAATCCCATAGTGTATCTACCATCAGTGTTCTGTTGTATGTAAAGCACTGTTTTAAAGTAGGTTACACGATACGGTGTTGGCGCAACTGGTAACGTTTCTGCAAAATTAGTACATTTCTCTTAAAACGCCAACTATTCATATCTGATATTTTGTAGATGAACACAAAAACGTTCCATAAAAACATCTGATAATCTGAGTTCGGGATAAGAAAGCCTTTAAAGAAGTCGGTAATCTCAATACACAGAACTCACTCTAAGACACAGAAGCCTACGGGCTTAAGCTTGTGGATTCTTGCCTCGCGAAGCGTAGGCTTATTCTGTGGATTCCAAAAGCTTAAGCCCGTAGGCTTCTGTGTTCTCTGTGAGTTCTGTGGGAACTACAAGCAAAGGAGCTATAAATATATAATTATACGTTCATTAACGAACCAAATATTATACGTTCATTATACGAACATTAGAACTTCCCTCCCGGATAAACATTATATTATTCCTTCTTTCTTAAGCTCTTCGGCTACGGTACACAGTTCGTCGTACCATTCTTGTCCGAAGCGTCTTACAAGCGGACCCTCAAGAAAGCGGTATACGGACAGACCCAGCTCCTTGCCCTTTGCCACAGCGTCGCGGCACACATCCCATTGGTTGTAGTTAATGGCAATGGTTCCGTCCTTGAACTTCTTCTCGCGGATAGGGTAGAGAGCACACGATATTGGCTTGACAAACGAGGTCTTGCCCTGACGGTAGGCACGCTCAAGAGCACAAAGGCAGCATCCGTTCTCGTAGCAAGTGAACACGCAGTCCTTGCCGCCAACGATGCTTGTAACAAGGTCGCCGTCGCGGTCGGTGTAGGCAACGCCTTGGCGGTCGACTACCGACTGAGCCTGCGCCGACATATCGCCCCACACTGTGTCAAGCGCATCTTCTATGCCGCCTATCTCGTCGAGGGTTACGGGTGCACCGGCATCGCCCTCAACACAGCAAATGCCCTTGCACTTGTCGAGGTCGCAGCAGAACTGCTCTGTAAAGATATCGGACGACACAAGAATGTTGTTTACATCTATTATCATTGTCTTTATTTTTATTCTTAACTCTTAACTCCACTCTATCGGCTCTTTGCCTTGCTCCTTAAGCCACTCGTTGCAGCGCGAGAAGTGGTGGTTGCCAAACCATCCGCCACGGTTGGCAGACAGCGGCGAGGGATGTACCGACTCGAGTATGAGGTGTTTTGTGCGGTCTATCAGCGGTGCCTTGCTGCGTGCATAGCCACCCCAAAGTATAAAGACAAGGTGGTCGCGTTCGGCAGAGAGGGCGCGTATTGCGGCATCGGTAAATCGCTCCCAACCCTTGCGTTGGTGCGATGCTGCCTGATGAGCACGCACGGTTAGGGTGGCGTTGAGCAGCAATACGCCCTGACGAGCCCAGCGCGATAAGTCGCCCGAAGCCGGAATTGGGGCGCCGAGGTCTTGCTGTATCTCCTTAAAGATGTTTTGCAACGACGGCGGCATAGCCACACCGTCTGCCACAGAGAAGCTAAGCCCCATAGCCTGACCCGGCTCGTGATAAGGGTCTTGCCCTATAATAACAACCTTAACATCGTCAAACGGGCAAAGATTAAAGGCGTTGAAGATGAGCTTGGCAGGCGGATAGCACGTCTGTGTGGAATATTCGTGGCGCACAAAGTCGGCAAGCTGGGCAAAGTAAGGTTGCTCAAACTCAGCTTGCAGACGTTGGTGCCACGAAGGTTCTATCTTTACATTCATATAAAGCAAGAGCTTAAGTAGGCTTACTTAATAACCTTAATAGTTTTGCCCTCTGCTGTCTTAACGATGTTCAGACCCTTCTGCATAGCAGGCAACTCACGGCCAGAGAGGTCGTAGATGCGCGAAACCTTGGCAGAGGCAGTAGATACCGAGTTGATGCCAGTGGCAGTTGATGTCGACTCGAACTTGGCTTTAACGTCCATACCAGGACCGAGGAAAACGTGGATATTGCTGAGTTCGGCAACCATCTTGCCGTCCTTTATTGTGGCTTTCATAGTGATGAGCACCTTGCCACCGAGTGCGGCTGCCATATCGCTATTGGTTACAGCAGCCTCAACATTGTCTGTTGTAAGTACAAGTGCGCCGTCCTTCTCCTCAGCCTTGAGGCCTTTGGTTATTGTTACATCGCCAATAATCATATCGCCAAACTTGAACTGCTCGAGCACAAACTGGTATGTGCCGTCGTCCATCTTGCTGAATACTACGGTTGCAGGGTCCGAGTCTTTATCAATTTCAGGTATGGCAGTTGCGGTAATGTCTACTGCTATCTTACCCTTAAATGTTGTTGTCTCTACTGCTGTTGCTGCGTTGGCTGCCAATGTAACTACCATTGCGATTGCTGAAAGTAAAAATTTCTTCATAACTGTCTTGTTTTAAAAATGTTATAAGTATTGTCTGTCTATTTAATATTTATAGGTGATGTATACTTGGGGATGTTTGTCGGGAGATGTTTACTTGAGCTTGTATATCAATCCCACACTGCCGTAGATAGGGTATAGCTTCTGCGAGATAGTCTTGAAGTCCTTCTGGAAGATGGCGCTCAATCCCCATGACAGGTCGGCATACATACCCAGTCGGCGTGAGAAGTACCAGTCGGCGCCGATGTCGATGCCAAACTGCCAGTGGCGCAAGTCGTCTGTAAAGTCGTAGTCGCCACGTTCGCCCTCCACGTGTCCAAGCTCCACCTTCTGTCCTGTAGGGTTGCCCTCACGCAGATATCCGTCGTAGGCATATCCCGAGAAGTCGTTGGACATAACATAAGAGAAGTAGGGACCAGCCTTAAGGCGCACCTTGTCGGACACGTTGTAGGCTGCCTGGATGGGCATGGTTACCATCCACTGCTCCACTTTAGTCAATACGTTGCCGGTGAACATACCTTCTATCACCTGGTCGCCGTAGCGCATCTCCATATGGTAGTTCTTAACCTTGGCGTCGGTCTCCATACCCTTGTTCTCGTAGTGGAATCCGGCGATGATGCCCCACTGCGCAGTAAGGGGCTTGTAGGCATCGAGACCTATAAGACTGTTGTTCTTAAGCTTAAACTTCTCGAGCGAGCGTATCTCGGCAGGCATACCCACCGGAGCCGTTCCGCCGATGTTGTAACCAAGTCGAACTTGGTAGTGCAGGTCGTCGAATATGTCTATGCCGAAGCTCTGTACCGCGCACAGCACGAGCATAAGGGCAGAAAGGATGTATCTTTTCATTTCTTGTTGCAGTATAATTGTTTTACTCTTCCATTATCACTTTCACCTCGTCGATGAGCAGCTCGCTGCCCACTGCGCCTACAAACTCGGCACCGCCCACACTTGATGTGAACACAACCGCCATGCTATAGCCGCCTTCAGCAAGCACCTGCGGGTCGAAGTTGGCAATGTATTCAAAGTTCTTGCTGAACTTGTGCCATCCTCCTTCGGTCTTGTCCAACGGTCCGACGAGGGCGAGAGCCACAATCTGCTCGCTTGTCTTTACGTTCGATCCGTCAAGATAGAAGGGTGTGCCGTCTGCCTTGCTGTTGCGGAAGAGCACAGCATAGATGTCGCCTTGGTCGATGCCCGGCACTTCCTTGCCAGCCTTGTCGGTGATGGTTTTGCCCGGTGTATACTGATAGTAGCCGGTTAAAACCAACGGTTTCTTGTTGACAACGCAGTATGGTCCGTCGCCAAAGTGGGTCGCTTCGAGTGGCCTTTTAGTAGCCTTATTTGCATCGAACGAACCAGTGAAGAGGTTGCCGGCAGCTATAGGCATCTTGAAAATTGCTCCACCTTCGCCGGTAGAGCGTGTTGTAAGCTTTACGCCTTTGCCCTCGTAGCCATTCTCGTAGGGTGCTGTAGGATACTCGTAAGGAGAGGCATTGCCGCCAACGATGGCGAAACCGCTGTTGCCCGAAGCCCAGTTGAGCATGTCGGTGCCGTCTTCGGTCTTGTCGGTCCAGATGTAGTAGCGCTCTCTGTCTGGCTCCATAAGCAGGTTCTCGAAGCTGAACTGGGTAGCTGCCGAGGTCTTCTCGTCGAAGCGCACGTTGTATGTCTTCTGCCAAGCGCCATTCTCAGAGGTAACGGTATAGCTCACCGCCCCCTTCGAGAAGTCGTGTACAGAGCCGTTGGCAGGCGATATTGTTGCTCCTTCGGTCAGTTGGAATTGTGGTGCAAGGGCAGTGATGTTGGTGCCTTTGCGCACAGAGAATATTATGGTGCGTGACGTTTCATTTGTAGTGGCAATGCTGTCTGTTGGCTTGACAAATATCTCGAGTGGATTGTCGGCATGCAGATATGCCATCTCGATGTCACATTCGGCATTAAGGGGTTCGTCCTTAAAGCACGACGTAAGCAGCGAACACGCTGCGGCGGCGAGTACTAAAAGATTGATTTTTGACATTATTGAATATACTTTAAATTGCAAAGATAGGTTATTTTGTGCACTGTACCAAGACTTTTAGTTGTTTTTTGTGGTTCATATTGGATTAACAATTGTTTTAAAAGGAATTTTGTTGGGGCTGTTTTAGGGTTGTATAGAAATTTAAATGTTGCCTCCTATAGTATAAGCCTCTACGACCTAACTTTATTTAACTTGCAAATTTGCTATTGGAAATAACCCTTCCATAAACCTCACTAACTTTGCAACCGAGTCCAATAACAAACAGACAAACTAATTAAAACATCAAAACTAAGGCTTAATTGACTCTAAACAGAGCAACGAAACACGCATAACAGAGCAACGAAACACACAAAAACAATATATAAGTTACTTGATAGTCTTAATCTTTTAAAATTTAAATCTAACATTATGGAAAACGCAAAAATGGTTGCCGCAGTAGCGGCAACCGCTTTTAACGAACAAACTGTATCTACTTTCTATGTGCTCGAACCCTATACGGGTCAGCCGGTAAGGTCGGTGTACGACCTTCTGCCGTCTACCATGCTTAGCGAGCACTTCGCCCTTCGCGAGTTTGTGATGTCTGGCACAGCCATACGTCACGGCATCGACAACATGCCACCTGATGATGTTGTGGAGCGTCTTGAGGCTTTGTGCTGGGAGGTATTGGAGCCACTGCGCCATAGGTTTGGCAAAATCCGCATAACGAGTGGCTATCGTTGTGCCGAGGTGAACAAGCTTGTTGGTGGCGTGCCTACGTCGCAGCACGTAAAGGGAGAGGCTGCCGACATTAGCGTCGGCAACCTTGACATGGGGCGTAAGATGTACGAATACGTGCGTACCAACCTCGACTTCGACCAACTGATACTCGAGTATAGACGCAAGACGGGGGCTTGCTGGCTGCACGTAAGCTATCGTTGCGACGGCAAAAACCGCAGACAAGCGTTTGAAATTAAGAGTTAGGAATTAGGAGTTACGAGTTGGTTGCAGCTTCGCTGCAATTACGAGTTACGAATTACGAGTTACGAATTCTCTAATTCTTAATTCATAACTCGTAACTCTTAATCGGCGTAGCCGACAACTCGTAACTCTTAACTCCTAATTCCTAATTCCTAATTCCACTCTATCGGCAATCGCTACCGGGTCGATGTTGTTAAGGCAGGCATAGTCGCCGCGCAGACATGGGCGGTTGCCATAGATAGAGCATGGACGGCAAGGCATATCGAGCTGAACGGCATCGTCTACCGACTGATTCCATCCCATAAAACCAGCGTAAGGGTGTGTTGCGCCCCACACACTCACGACGCGGGTTCCGCATATCGAAGCCAGGTGCATATTGGCACTGTCCATCGACACCATTGTGTCGAGCTGGCTCATCACTATCATTTCCTGCTGCAACGAGCCGAGCAGAGCCGACACGTTGAGGCAATTCTTATAACGGTTGCACCAATCGTTGAGCACATCCATTTCCTTCTGTCCACCGCCAAACAGCATTATACGGCACGACGGGTGTCGACGTATAATCTCGGCTATCACCATTTCCATTTTCTCGACGGGATATATCTTGCCGCTATGTGCTGCAAACGGAGCTATGCCTATCCACTGCTGAAACATCTTCTTCTCGCCAATGCTGTCGAGCACGGGTCTCAAGTTGGCACCCGTTGGGGGGAAGATTGATTCGAAGTCGAGCTTGACGGGGTAGCCCAACCGTGCCAGCACGTCGGCATAATTCTCGAACGACGTTGGCAACTGCTGCAGTTGCTTGTCTTTTTGCGATACAAGCTGACGGCGCTGACGGCGGTGCTTGTCGATATGTTCTACACGATAGCGTCCAAGGTTGAACCTCATGCGCAGGTAAGACGAGCGCAGGATGTTGTGCATATCGGCAATGGCGGTGAAGTTTTTGGCCACCAAACGGCGGTAGAGGGCATTAAGTCCAGACACTCCGTGGTATTCGCCCTTCAAGTCGGCCTCCATAAACCCAACATTGGGTGCAAGTTCGTCGAAGAAGGGACGTGCAAACGGGCGGCTCAGTACCGTGATGCGTAGGTCGGGATACTGCTTAGCAAGCGAGCTCACCACTGGCACAAGCATGGCAACGTCGCCCATTGCCGAGAAGCGCATTATAAGGAGATGGTCTGTTTTCATTGTTTAGGTTTAGATAAGAGTGTGTGTGCTCTACTTCTTGTAGAGCACAGGGTTTGTTGACGGGTCGTTGTACATCTTCATCTGGCGATAAACCTTCATGTACTTGCGTCCTGCCTCGATGTCGTCCAGCAGCTGGTCGATGGCAAGCGAGAGGTCGCGCTGCTGCTCAAGCAGAACGTCGAGCTTGGCCTTGCACTTAAGGCGGTGCTCTTCTGTAGCGTCAGTGCGCTCGGCCTGCTCGCGCATGTGGTAAATTTTGAGGGCGAGGATAGAGAGGCGGTCTACAGCCCAAGCCGGGCTCTCGGTGTTGAGGCGTGCGTCTGGCTGTATGTTTACGTCGCTGTACTTCTGACGGAAATACGAGTCGATTTGCTCAACGAGGTCGGTACGGTCTTGGTTAGAGCGGTCGATGCGGCGCTTCAACGACAGAGCCTCCACCGGGTCGATGTGCGGGTCGCGGATGATGTCCTCGAAGTGCCATTGCACAGTGTCTATCCAGCACTTAAGGTAGAGACGGTTCTCTATCTCGTCGCGCTCGTATGGGTTATTGATAGGAGTCTCAATGTCGTCCTTAATGTGATAGTCGGCGATAGCCTTGTTGAAAATGTGGTTGCAAAGTTCTGAGAATGACATATTCTATAAGAGTTTGTTATTAATATTAAGATTTAGGGTGTAACAGTTGTCTCTTTGTTGTTATTATGCAAAGATAGTGCAAACCGAATGCAGAATATCAAGCTTGCTTGAATATTATGCTGAGGTGCAGCCTATTTTATGCAAATATAAGGTAAAACAGGCAAACCGCCAAATAATGAACGGCTTTTTTATATAAAGATACTATTTTGTATTGAATTAGCAATCCGCAAAGCCAAAAATGTTGGTATAAGGCAAACGCCCAGTAAGGGCAGTGGCGCTTGTTTGTAGCGTTTAAGCCTTTACTGGGCGTATGTTATAAAGTGATAGTTTTTACTTTACGGTGATGAGATAGTAGTTCTTCTTGCCACGCTGAACGAGCAGGTACTTGCCGTCGATAAGGTCGTCGGCAGTAACCACGCGGTCGAAGGCAGCGAGCTTCTCCTTGTTGAGCGACACGCCTCCGCCCTGAACGAGCTTGCGCATCTCGCCCTTTGAGCCGAATATCTTGACCTCGTCGCGGGTGAAGATGTCTACTGCTGGCTGTCCAAGCTGGTCCTTGTCGAGTGTGAAGTGAGGCACACCCTCGAAGATAGAGAGCAGTGTTGCCTCGTCAAACTTCTGCAGAGTCTCCTTTGTTCCCTTGCCGAAGAGTATGCTTGAAGCTTCCTGAGCCGTCTCGAGGTCCTCACGCGAGTGAACCATTGTTGTAACCTCCTCTGCCAAGCGCTTCTGCAGGATGCGGCGGCCTGGGTCTTCCGAGTGCTCGGCTATGAGCGCGTCGATAGTCTCCTTGTCGAGGTCGGTGAATATCTTGATGTACTTCTCAGCCTCCACGTCGCTAACGTTGAGCCAGAACTGGTAGAAGGCGTACGGTGTGGTGCGCTGTGGGTCGAGCCATACGTTGCCGCTCTCGGTCTTGCCGAACTTCTTGCCGTCGCTCTTTGTGATAAGCGGGCAGGTAAGACAGTAGGCCTCGGCGTCGTTGCCAAGGGTGCGGTGTATAAGCTCTGTACCTGTGGTCATGTTGCCCCACTGGTCGTTGCCACCGAGCTGAAGGCGTATGCCGTACTTCTGATACTGATAGAGGAAGTCGTAGCCCTGTAGCAACTGGTATGTGAACTCGGTGAAAGACAGTCCGTCGCGTGCCTCGCCGTTGAGACGCTTCTGTACAGAGTCCTTAGCCATCATATAGTTCACGGTGATGTGCTTGCCCACCTCGCGGGCAAAGTCGAGGAAGGTAAAGTCCTTCATCCAGTCGTAGTTGTTCACAAGCTCTGCCTTGTTGGGGTCTGAGCTGTCGAAGTCGAGGAACTTAGCCACCTGCTTCTTGATAGCCTCCTGGTTGTGGTAGAGGGTATCCGAATCGAGGAGGTTGCGCTCCTGGCTCTTGCCCGAAGGGTCGCCAATCATACCTGTTGCGCCGCCCACAAGCAGATAAGGCTTGTGTCCGCAACGCTGCAGATGACGCAGCATCATGATGCCGCATAGATGGCCAATGTGCAGAGAGTCGGCAGTTGGGTCGGTGCCCAGATACGCAGACACCATGTGGGTATTGAGATATTCCTCAGTACCGGGCATAATCTGCGCGAGCATGCCGCGCCAGCGCAGTTCTTCAACGAAATTTTTTGCCATTGTTATGTATGTTTTAAACTGATGTTTTGGGTTGTTGGGGGCTTGTGGATGGGGGTAGGTGATGGTAGGTGGGGTAGGTGCTGTAGGTTTGGTAGGTGGAAGGAAACTCTTAATTCCTAACTCTTAACTCCTAATTCCATAAGGCTCGAAGAGCCTTATGGCACCGGGTCGTACCCCGATCCGCCCCATGGGTTGCACCTTAGTATGCGCCAGATGGATAGCGCCATACCCTTAAAGAAGCCGTGTTTAAGGAGGGCTTGGCGTGCGTATTCCGAGCAAGTGGGCTGGAAGCGGCACGATGCCGGGGTGTATGGGGTTATAAACTTCTGATAGAAGATGATGGGTTGTACCGTAAGCCAAGCCAAGAAGCGTGAGAGGCTGCGTAGAATCTGCTTTATATCCATATCTGCGTGGGCTTTGATGTCCATATCTGCGTGGGCTTTGACGTTTTACATCTGCTTAGAGTTATCAGCCTTGGGGGGCAAGACATGAAGCTTCTCCCTAAGTCGGTTGAGCAGACTCGTCATACGCTGTTCTACCTCAGCCGTGTCGAGCATGCGGTCGGCAGTCCAGATAAAGCACATAGACAGCTTTAGGTGTCCAGCCTTGTCAAGCTCGTCTGTAAGGATGTGCTTGTTGAGGCGGTAAGCCTCGCGCACTTGGCGCTTGATGCGGTTGCGCTTGACGGCACGCTTGAAGAATCGCTTTGGCACGCTTACCATCATTTGCGCCATAGGCTCTTTCTTCGGTGCTGGCTGCTCATCCGGCTGCGCCACGGGTTCGCCATCGTTCTCGCCCCTCTCTTCAGCCATGTAGACCACACGGAGCGGCGATGCCGTCATAGCCTTAGAGCCGCCTCCACGAAAGAGCCGGTCTATCTGCTTCTTGCTGTTGATGCGCTCCGATTGGGGGAGTGAGAATGTTGGTGAAGTCATTTCCTTGTTTTACTTGTTTACTCGTTTACGTACAGCATGCCCCGGGCACGCCATGCTTGAGCTACTTGTCGTTCTCAAGATACCAGCGCAGAGCTGCTGTCATCGAAGGATGTTCCTTTGTAGGAGCCTGGAGGTCGAGACGGAATCCCTCGTCTTCCACAGCCTTTGCTGTAGCCGGGCCGAATGTGGCGATGCGCACGTCGCCCTGGTTGAACTCGGGGAAGTTCTTTGTAAACGCCTTGATGCCGGTGGGGCTGAAGAACACGAGCATATCGCAGTCGAATGTCTTAGCTTCCTCTTCGGTAAAGTCGTTGCTCACGGTGCGGTACATCACACACTCCTTGTGGTTGAGCTTCTTGGTGTCGAGCAGTCGCTGCACGTCGTCGTTGTGCACCGAGCTCAGCGGTACGAGATACTTCTCGGTCTTGTGCTTAACCATAGTGGGGAGAAGCGAGTCGATCTTGCCAGTATTTCCGAAGAAAACCTTACGCTTGCGGTACTGCACGTACTTCTGTATATAGAGTGCAATAGTCTCGGTTACGCAGAAGTACTTCATGTCTTCCGGGATAGTGATGCGCATCTCCTTTGCCAACTTAAAGTAGTTGTCTATTGCGTGACGCGATGTAAATACCACAGCGGTGAAATCCAAAAGTCCGATTTTCTGCTGGCGGAACTCCTTTGTGCTTAGTCCTTCAACCTTGATGAAGGGGCGGAAAACGAGTTCTACACCGAAGTCATTGGCAATGTCGTAGTAAGGCGACTTTTCGCTCGATGGTTCGGGCTGGGAAATCAAGATTTTCTTTATCATTTGTCTATCTAATATATATATATCGTGAATGTATGTATGCTATGTCAGAAATTCACTTTCAGACAGTTGCCTATAATGTCGAGTACGCCTAACAACATCATGAGAGGCAATAGTTCAAGCGTGCAAAAGTACAAAAAAATCTGCAAAGAATGGCCCGAATGTCTGAAAAAGATGATGTACGACTTGTAAAGTGCCAGCATTTTGAACAATGCTATCACCGCACCGGTACAAACAAGCGTTGTTTCAACCGGCACTTCGAAATAGGCTTGCAGCATAACCGCAGGGAATATGCACACGCCCTCCATAGCCAGGAGGAAGAGGTACGACTTCATCCAGATGTCGTTGAGGCGCCTGTCGAAGAACACCCAGCCCGTTATCCAGTAGGCTGCCGACTTAAGCAGCACGTAGGCAAGATTGATAAGCGCAAAGACGCCTATCACCTGATATTGGTCGATGATGAAGGTGTCGGTTACGCGTATCTGTACGTGGAAGAAGAAAACCAATGCGAAGAGCAGACAGCTCTGCAGCACGAAGAAGAACTGCACGCGCAACTCTCCCGACGTCTCGGTGATGCCCGATGTGCGCTCGTCGTGCGGCGGGCGGAAGAAGTGGCGGGCTTGCTTGTATACAAACCTCTTCGACTTGGCGAAGGCTATTGCGGCGATGATGAAGCAGAACAGCAACAAGCCGGTGATGACATTGTCGCGTGCTATGCTGTAAGGCACCGGGTCGCCGGCAACGCCTTGGCGTCCTCCGAAGAGCTCGGGGTTGAAGTAGGGCTGTCCGTGCAGAAACGAGTCGCCCTGAAACTCGGGCATGCTTACGTCGCGCCACGAGCGTCCAGCCGTATGTCCGGGCAGATGCAGCGTGTCTGGCTGCTGACTCCACGTTATCTCCGACGGCTTGATGTTGGCCTGTATAGCCGAGTCTTGCTGTTCGGGTGTGGCGTTTTTAGGCAGCCACGACAACACCTGGGCAGGCGTAAGCTGGTGGTGCTGCCTTGGTGTGGCAGCGCCGCCCACTTGTCCGTCCTCGTTGAGGAGAATCTCCTCGGTGTGTATGGAGTCAGAAGCGAGAGTGTTCATCTTATCGAATTAATGGTTGTTCGTTACAGTCCGAATTCTTTCTTGATATCGTCCACGCGGTCGAGCTTCTCCCAGGTAAAGAGTTCCACCTCCATAACCTTGGTCTCGTGGTAGCGTGATGTAAAGGTCTTCTTTACCACCTCGTTCTTGCGGCCCATGTGTCCGTAGGCTGCAGTTTCGCGGTATATAGGCTGGCGCAGCTTGAGCGAGCGCTCTATAGCCTTAGGACGGAGGTCGAACAGCTTGCTTATCTTCTGTGCAATCTCGCCGTCGCTCATCTTTACGTTAGAGCGTCCGTAGGTGTTGACGTATATGTTTACAGGCTCTGCCACACCGATGGCATAGCTCACCTGAACAAGCATCTCGTCGGCAACGCCGGCAGCCACCATGTTCTTGGCTATGTGGCGGGTAGCGTATGCAGCCGAGCGGTCTACCTTAGAAGGGTCCTTGCCCGAGAAGGCTCCGCCGCCGTGGGCGCCCTTGCCGCCGTATGTGTCTACGATAATCTTGCGGCCTGTAAGACCAGTGTCGCCGTGAGGGCCACCGATAACAAACTTGCCTGTTGGGTTGACAAAATACTTGATGTCGTCGTTGAACAAGGCAAGCACCTTTTCGCTGTGTATCTCGGCCTTGACGCGTGGCATGAGGATGTTTAGCACATCGTCCTTAATCTTGGCAAGCATGCGCTCGTCGTCGTCGTCAAACTCGTCGTGCTGTGTCGACACAACGATGGTGTCGATGCGCTGTGGTATGCCCTCCTCCGAGTATTCTACCGTAACCTGGCTCTTCGAGTCGGGACGCAGATAGGTCATCTCCTTGCCTTCCTTGCGTATGTCGGCAAGCACCTGCATGATGTGCTGTGCCAGGTCGAGTGTTACAGGCATGTAGTTCTCGGTCTCGTTGGTAGCGTAGCCGAACATCATACCCTGGTCGCCGGCGCCCTGCTCTTCTTCCTCGGCACGGCTTACGCCACGGTTGATGTCGTCGCTCTGCTCGTGTATGGCTGTGAGCACGCCACACGAGTTGCCGTCAAACTGATACTCCGACTTGTTGTAGCCAATCTGGTTGATGGTCTTGCGGGCGATAGTCTGCAGGTCGATGTACACACCCGAGCGCACCTCGCCCATGATTACTACCTGACCTGTTGTTACAAACGACTCGATAGCGCAGTGTGCGTTGGCGTCGTAAGCCAAGAACTGGTCGACAAGAGCGTCCGAAATCTGGTCGGCTATCTTGTCAGGATGGCCTTCTGAAACTGATTCTGATGAAAAAAGATAATTCATTTTTTCCAATTTTTAAATTTAAAAAATTAGTGGAAAAACACCAATTACCGCTGCATAGCCAACCTTCCGTCATTATTGGCGGCACGCTGATGTATGGAGCGTGACGTACAGAAAGCCGTGCTTATGCTTTGCAGTTTTAGCATTTTTTAGTGTGGTTGCAAGCAGCCAAATTCTTCCACATAGTTATACTTATAATGAAATCGGGTGCAAAGGTACTGCAAAAAAATGACGTGGCGAAATTATAAGGGGCTTATTTGTGGTTTGTTGGGGGATTATTTATGTTTCGTGTAATATCTTGGCTTATCACATACAATAATACATACTATAATACATACAATATCAATATAAAAGATAAAGAGTTGCTAAAAATAGTGACAAATCTGCCAGTATGGGCATATCTTGTTGATTATCAGCGGTATAACGGCTGTCACATTGGCCTTACACAGCCCCCTATGTGCCATGCTGTCTAACAGCCACCAATACCAATGTGCCAGCCTAAATCTCGCAGCTTGCGCTCATCCCTCTTATGGAAAAGGGTGTGTCAAAACTCAAACAATGCGG
>USCM01000028.1 GCA_900553155.1 uncultured Prevotella sp.
ATTGCATGTGGTAGTGATGATGATGATGGAGGTTCTTCGTCAAGTGTAGTAAATAACACTTATCAATATGACGAAACAAGTATTGATGGAGATGGTAATCCTGAGGAATATCATACAAAGCTAACATTTGAAAGCTCTTCTACATGTAAAGTTAAGGTTTGGGGGTATTCCTATATTTGGTATGATGGTTATAGGAAAGAAAATTTTAGTTCAACGGAATCGTGTTCATATTATATTTCTGGTAACGAGATTACTCTTCGCAATTATCCTTTTTACGATAGTGGAAATATGGTTCTAAAAAATAAGGGCAAGTATCTAATAGATCAAAGCGGTAATATATATTATAAAAAGTAAATACAAAGTATTTTTATCTGCCACCCTTACTTGTTAGTTGACGCTTGGCGTCTCATGTTATATCCAGAACGTTGATTGTGGAGGGTGTGTCAAAAGTCAAACAATGCGTGTTGCGCTCGGCTTTTCCGCTTGCCTTAGCAAGAAACTCCTAATATAGTATAAACCTTTTTCTTTTTTAACCCCTCATTCTATCACTTTTCAGAGGTTAAAATGGTGTAAGTAGCAGATATACAATGATATACATGGATGATAGATTGGGGTCGGAGGGGGTTATCTATCATATATCTATCACACATCTATCACTGAGACTTTAGTGATAGATATGTGATAGGTCATCCCCATGAAACCACGACCTATCACTCGTGTTATGCGTTAATACACAATGTGTTATGAGGATGGACACCCATAAATAGTGATAGAATGAGGGGTTGGGAAAAACAAAACATTAATATAGGAGGGGTGTAATGGGCGTTAATTCCAATCAAGCCTTACTGACCGACCAATTAAGCCTTACTGACCGACCAATTAAGCCTTAATGACCGACCAATTAAGCCTTACTGACAGGCCAATTAAGGCTTAGTTGGCCTGCTCCGAGAGGAACTTTATTCGGACGAGGCGAATGTCACGCTCCTCATAGTCGCCCAGCTCGTCCATAGCGTCGTCTATGTTGTCGGTGTCCGACTCGCGGAAGTACTCGTATATATCGTCCACCTGGTCCTCGTCCATAACATCCTCAAGGAAGTAGTCGATGTTGACCTTGGTGCCCGAGTAGACAATGGCGTCAATCTCGTCGAGCAAGTCGTCGAAGTCGAGGTTAAGTGCCGAGGCTATGTCGTCGAGTGCCATACGGCGGTCGAGATAGCCAATAATCTTGACCTTAGTCATCGAGTCCTTGGCAACGGTGCGCACGAACATCTCCTCCGGACGCTCTATCTCGTTGTCGTCGCAGTAGCGCTTGATAAGGGCGCAGAACTCCTTGCCGTATCTGCGGGCCTTGCCCACGCCGACACCCTGGATGTTGCGCAGTTCTTCTATAGACACGGGGTAGAGCGTAGCCATCTGCTCGAGCGAGATGTCCTGGAAGATAACGTAGCCCGGGAGGTTGAGCTTCTTGGCTGTCTTGCGGCGTAGATCCTGCAGCATACTGTACAGCGTAGGGTCGAGAGCCGATGCTCCGTGGTCGTCCTCGACGTCGTCGGTCGATTCGGTAAAGTCGGTGTCCTCCACGTATGTGAAGTCGGTAGGATTCTTTACAAATCGCTTTCCGGCAGCCGTAACCTTAAGCAGTCCGTAGCTCTCGATGTCCTTGTGTATGTATCCGGCAATCATGCCCTGGCGTATAACGGGGTTCCACGTCTTTGGCGGCATATCCTCGCCCATACCAAACTCTTCGAGCTGGTCGTGGTGGTGCGACACGATGTCGTCGGTGGCACGTCCCTTTATAAAGTCGACGACGTAGTCCTGGCGGAATCCCTCCTTCATAGCCAATATAGAGCGCAGCACAATGAGCAGCGCCTCCTTGCCCTCGCGCTTAACCTTAGGGTGTCGGCAGTTGTCGCAGTTGCCACAGTTGTCCTTGGTATATTCCTCGCCGAAGTAGTGCAGCAATATCTTGCGTCGGCATACCGACGACTCGGCATACGCCGCCGTCTCCTGCAACAGCTGTCTGCCGATGTCCTGCTCGGCAACAGGCTTGCCCTCCATAAACTTCTCAAGCTTCTGCAGGTCCTTGTACGAGTAGAAGGCAATGCAGATGCCCTCGCCTCCATCGCGTCCGGCACGACCCGTCTCCTGGTAGTAGCCCTCCAGGCTCTTAGGTATGTCGTAGTGGATAACGAAGCGCACGTCGGGCTTGTCGATGCCCATGCCAAAGGCAATGGTGGCAACAATGACGTCGATGCGCTCCATAAGGAAGTCGTCCTGTGTCTGCGAGCGCTTGGTAGAGTCGAGTCCGGCATGGTATGGAGCCGCCTTTATGTCGTTGGCTTTCAGCACGGCAGCCAGCTCCTCCACCTTCTTGCGCGATATGCAGTAGACGATGCCGCTCTTTCCTGGGTGCTGCTTTATGAACTTTATAATCTGCTTGTCGATGTCCTTGGTCTTCTGCCTTACCTCGTAGTAGAGGTTAGGGCGGTTGAAGGACGACCTGAACTCCTTTGCATCGGTAATGCCGAGGCTTTTCTTTATATCCATGCGCACCTTGTCGGTGGCAGTGGCGGTAAGGGCTATAACTGGAGCGTTGCCAATCTTTTGTATTGTGGGGCGTATGTTGCGGTATTCGGGGCGGAAGTCGTGTCCCCACTCCGAGATACAGTGAGCCTCGTCAATGGCGTAGAACGAAATCTTGAACGAGCGGAAGAATTCGAGGTTGTCTTCCTTGTTGAGCGATTCGGGAGCCACATACAACAGCTTTGTGCGTCCCTCACGAACATCCTTGTACACTTGCTGTATGGCAGCCTTGTTGAGCGAAGAGTTGAGATAATGGGCAACGCCGGGCTCCTCGCTAAGCCCGTTGATAACGTCTACCTGATTCTTCATGAGGGCGATAAGCGGCGATATAACGATGGCTGTACCCTCCATAATGAGCGACGGCAGCTGATAGCACAGGCTCTTGCCGCCACCTGTAGGCATCAGCACAAATGTGTCGTTGCCTTCAAGCAAGTTGCGTATTATGGCTTCTTGTTCGCCTTTGAACGAGTCGAACCCGAAGTGATGTTTTAGTTGTTCGTTGAGGTTAATTGTCCCAGTCATAGTAGTAAGATTTAAAAGCTAAAGCCCCTCCTCTCCCCTTGGTGGAGGGGAGGGGACCTTCTGTTCTATTTTAGATGCGACTTCTCAAGCTGTTGCTTGGCATAATCGAGTGTTACGTCAAATCGGTCGACCTTCTTTGAAGGCTGCTCGAACATGGCGTCCATAACAATCGACTCTACTATAGAGCGCAGACCGCGTGCTCCGAGCTTGTACTCTACCGCCTTGTCGACGATAAAGTCGAGAGCCTCGTCGGTGAAGTTGAGCTGTATGCCGTCCATATCAAACAGCTTCTTATACTGCTTGATGATAGAGTTCTTAGGCTCGATAAGGATGCGGCGCAAGGCGTCGCGGTCGAGCGGATTGAGGTATGTAAGCACCGGCAGACGACCGATAATCTCCGGAATGAGTCCGAACGACTTGAGGTCCTGCGGCAATATATACTTCATAAGGTCGCCCTTGTCGATGTTGCGGGCGTGCTGCACCGAGTTGAAGCCCACGGTATGGGCGTTGAGTCGCTGTGCAATCTTGCGCTCGATGCCGTCGAATGCGCCACCGCATATAAAGAGGATGTTGCGTGTGTCGACGTGTATATAGTCCTGGTCGGGATGCTTGCGTCCTCCCTTTGGCGGCACGTTCACCATAGTTCCCTCAAGCAGCTTTAGCAAACCCTGCTGCACACCCTCACCGCTAACGTCGCGAGTGATGCTCGGGTTGTCGGCCTTGCGTGCAATCTTGTCGATTTCGTCGATGAAGACGATGCCTCGTTCGGCAGCCGGAAGGTCGTAGTCGGCCACCTGGAGCAGGCGCGAGAGGATGCTCTCCACGTCCTCGCCCACGTATCCCGCCTCTGTAAACACCGTGGCGTCTACAATGGTGAAGGGCACCTTAAGCAGCTTGGCAATGGTGCGTGCCAGCAATGTCTTGCCCGTACCGGTAGAGCCTACCATAATGATGTTGCTCTTCTCGATCTCCACACCCGATTCGTCCTCGGGCTGCGAGAGGCGCTTGTAGTGGTTGTACACGGCAACCGAGAGGAACTTCTTTGCCTCGTCCTGTCCGATGATGTACTGGTCGAGATACTCCTTAATCTCGGTAGGCTTTGGCACGTCGGCAAGCTCTACGTCAAACTTGCTGCCGTTCTTGCGCTTGTCGCCGTCGGGTCCGAGCCCGGCTTCAACCACAATTTGGTATGCCTGCTGTGCACACTGGTCGCAGATAAAGCCGTTGAGTCCGGTTATAATAAAGTTGACATCCTTCTCTGATCTTCCGCAGAAACTGCATACTTTCTTTGCCATTGGTCTAACTTCTTACTTCTTTCTAATCATTATCTGGTCAATCATTCCGTACTCCTTAGCCTCTTCGGCGTTCATCCAGTAGTTGCGGTCAGAGTCGGCCCATACCTTGTCGAATGGAGTGTGCGAGTGGTCGGAGATGATGGTGTACAGCTCTTTCTTGAACTTCTGTATCTCGCGAGCCTCAATCTCGATGTCGGAAGCCTGTCCCTGCACACCGCCGAGGGGCTGGTGAATCATCACGCGGCTATGCTTCAGGGCATAACGCTTGCCCTCCTGTCCCGACACGAGCAGCACGGCAGCCATAGAGGCAGCCATACCGGTACACATTGTAGACACGTCGGAGGTGATAAACTGCATGGTGTCGTATATGCCGAGACCTGCTGTTACGCTTCCGCCGGGCGAGTTGATGTAGATAGAGATGTCCTTGCCCGAGTCTACCGAGTCGAGATACAGCAGCTGTGCCGACAGGGTGTTGGCTGTATAGTCGTTGATTTCGGTGCCGAGGAAGATGATGCGGTCCATCATCAGTCGTGAGAACACGTCCATCTGTGTAACGTTGAGCTGGCGCTCCTCAAGGATGTAAGGGTTGAGGTACTGAGCCTGCGCCTTCATCACGTCGTCTAACACCAAGCCATTCATGCCGAGGTGCTGGGTTGCGTACTTTCTAAAGTCGTTCATATTGTATATTCTTATTGTTTTCCTGTGTGTGGTGTATATATATAAGTAATGATAGAAGGCCAAACAGCAACTATCTATATACAAAGATACAAAAAAAAGTCGGTTCGCTTATAATAAACCAATATATTTTTTGAATAATTGTAATGGAGTGTGAAAAAAATATGTAACTTTGTGGCAAGCAATATTAATGAGTTGACATCAATTTATTATATAAACCTTTAAAATTTAAACCTATGGGATTAAAAGAAGCAGTTGTATCAGTTTTTTCAAAGTATGCAACCTTTAGTGGCAGAGCCACCCGTTCGGAGTATTGGTTCTTCTATTTGTTCAATGTAATCATGTGCTTGGGCCTTGTTGCCGTATGCGCTATTCTCGGCGCTATCTTCAAAGGCGCTGCTGGAGCAGTTGGTGGCTATACAGTTGGCACCATTCTTTATTGGATCTACGCTCTTGCAGCGTTTATACCGAATTTGGCAGTTTCGGTGCGCCGTCTTCACGACACGGGCCGCTCTGGTTTCAACCTCTTCTGGATGTTCCTGCCTATCATTGGCACCATCCTCCTCTTGGTCTACTTTGTCACTGGCAGCAACCCTGGCGATAACGCTTATGGACCAGAGCCGGAGAAGTAGCACGTGTGATGTTCGTATAATGGACGTATAATTTATAGCTCGTAGTTCTTTTGTATGTAGTTCTGTGGGAACTACAAGCAAAAGAACTACAAGTAAAATTATGTTTTGCAAAAATAATGTTTTTAAAACATAATAACAAGCAAACGGCATTGTTTTTTTATTCCCGACACCTTTACAAATTAGCCAAACCGCTTAACGAATAAAATAATGAAGAATATTATAGGAAAGGCTGTGTTGCTGGCATCAGCCTTACTGTTCTCAGTAACAGGTACAAGTTGCAGCGACGACAACAACGCTACTCCCGAACAGGAGAAGACATACGATATGACGGGATTTGCCAAGGGTGCCGATGTTAGTTGGCTTACCGAGATGGAGCAGGGCGGAAGCAAGTTCTACGATGCCAACGGAAAGGCTACCGAGTGTATGAAGCTTCTGCGCAGCATCGGTACCAACTCCATCCGACTGCGTGTCTGGGTTAATCCGGACGGCGGATGGTGTGGCAAGGACGATGTTGTGATAAAGGCATGGCGAGCTCAGCAGCTTGGCTATCGTATCATGATAGACTTCCACTACTCTGACACATGGGCTGACCCAGCCCATCAGACAGTGCCCGCAGCGTGGACCAACTATACCTTTGACGAGATGAAGCGGGCTGTATCTGCCCATACTACCGACGTGCTTGAGGCATTGAAGGCAAGAGGTGTAACCAATGTGGAGTGGGTTCAGATAGGCAACGAGACTCGTGACGGTATGCTTTGGAACGACGCCAACACTGCGGTAACGGGTAGAGTGTCAAAGAACGCAGCCAACTTTGCCGCTTATGTCAATGCCGGCTATGATGCAGTGAAGGCTGTATACCCACAGGCCAAGGTTGTGGTGCATATCGACGAGGGCAACAACATAGGTCGCTATACATGGATATTCAACGAGTTGAAGAACAACAACGGCAAGTGGGACGTTATCGGCATGTCGCTTTATCCGGAGGATGACAACTGGAAGGAGTTGACCGACAACTGCCTTGCCAACATCAAGGCATTGTCGACACAGTACAACTGCAACGTCGTAATCTCGGAGATTGGTATGGCTTGGAACTCGGATCAGGCTGAGCCAATGATGAAGAAGATGGTGAAAGGCTGCAAGGCAATCTCTACCTGTGAGGGCGTGTTCTATTGGGAACCGGAGGTATACAACGGATGGCGACCAGCCAACTACGAGACGTTGGGTTGGGGCGCTTACACTAAGGGAGCGTTCGACAACAACGGCAAGCCTACAGCAGCACTTAATGCCTTTGGCGCGGAATAAACGACCACCTATTAAATAGTATTAGATATATGAATAAACTAACGTTACTGAGTGTTGCGCTTGCAGCAAATGCCCTCTCGGCATCTGCCCAGCGCACCACCTTGAACCTCAAGACTTGGCAGTTCTCTCGCGATAGTATCAACTACTCTCCCGTCACTGTTCCGCACGACTGGGCTATCAACGGCCCCTTCGACAAGAAGTGGGACCTCCAGAATGTTGCCATCGTGCAGAACGGCGAGACCGAGAAGACCGAGAAGTCGGGACGTTCGGGTGCCTTGCCATGGATAGGACGTGGCTTCTACAAGACCACTGTGGACCTTAAGAAGTTGCCAAAGACGGCTGTTCTTGAGTTTGACGGTGCTATGGCAGACCCTCATGTCTATATCAACGGCAAGCTTGCAGGTCATTGGGCATACGGCTACAACGCCTTCCGAGTGGACGCAGCGCCTTATCTCAAGAAAGGAAAGAACGAGATAAGCGTAAGCCTTGACAACCGCGAGGAGAGTTCGCGTTGGTATCCGGGTGGCGGATTGTACCGTCCGGTGCAGCTTGTAACCAATGCCGACGCTGCTACAATCAATCAGTGGGGATGCTATTTCCGCACAGAGTCGATAGCCGACGGCAAGGCAGAGATAAGCATCTGCACCAATATTAATAATGTAGACAAGACGCTCTCGGTAGAAAACCAGCTTGTTGACGCTACAGGAAAGATTGTGGCGCAGTACAAGTACGGCGACTTCGACGCCCAGGGCAATGTACAGAAGAAGCTAACCGTTGACAACGCGCAGCTATGGTCGCCCGAATCGCCATATCTCTACAAGCTCGTAACACGTCTGTACCGCAACAACAAGCTTGTTGACCAGGTGCAGCAGAAGGTTGGCATACGCACGGTGCATGTGGCGCAGTATGACGGTTTTCAGCTTAACGGCGTGACAAGGAAGATTAAGGGAGTGTGCTTGCACCACGACCTCGGTCCGCTTGGAGCCGCCGTCAACAAGGCTGCCCTTATCCGCCAGGTTCGCACGATGAAGGAGATGGGTTGCGACGCCATCCGCACGGCGCACAATATGCCGTCTACTTGGCAGATGGAGATATGCGACTCGATGGGTATGATGGTTATGGCAGAGAGCTTCGACATGTGGATCTATCCTAAATGCAAGAATGGATATGCCCTCAACTTCAAGGAGTGGGCAGACAAGGACATAGAGAATCTGGTGCTCAACCACCGCAATCATCCCTCTATCGTAATGTGGAGCATCGGCAACGAGATTCCAGAACAGTGGAGCGAGGAGGGCAGATGCATCTCCGAGCACTTGCAGAATCTCTGCCATAAGTTCGACCCCACACGTCCTGTGACACAGGGTATGGACCGGGCCGAGGATGCATTGAAGTCGGGTTTTGCACAGGTTATGGATGTTCCGGGCTTCAACTACCGTGTACACAAGTACGACAAGAATATCCGTCAGTTGCCAAAGGGGTTCCTTTTGGGCTCTGAGACGGCGTCGACCGTAAGCTCGCGTGGTGTTTATAAGTTCCCCGTTGAGGCTTCCAGCTCCAAGACCTACGCCGACGGACAGTGCTCAAGCTACGATGTGGAGTATTGTCCGTGGAGCAATCTGCCCGACGACGACTGGTGCATGCAGGACGACCGCGACTATACCATCGGCGAGTTTGTATGGACTGGTTACGATTATCTTGGCGAACCGTCGCCCTATGACGAGTACTGGCCGTCGCGTTCGAGCTACTTCGGCATCTGCGATCTTGCCGGATTGCCAAAAGACCGCTACTGGTTGTACCGCTCTCACTGGCGCAAGGACGATGCTACGCTGCACGTGTTGCCTCACTGGACGTTCCCCGAAAGAGTGGGAGAGACAACCCCCGTCTACTGCTATACATCGTGGCCATCGGCAGAGCTGTTTGTCAACGGCAAGAGTCAGGGCAGAATAGTGAAGAATCCAGGTACCCGTCTCGACCGCTATCGTCTGCGCTGGAACAACGTTAGGTATGAGCCGGGCGAGATAAAGGTAGTGGCTTACGACTACGACGGCACTCCACGTGGCGAGAAGATAGTACGCACGGCAGGCGCTCCGGCGCGCATCGTGCTGAAAGCCGACCGCAACAGGATATCGTCAAAGGGCGAAGACCTCTCGTTTGTCACCGTATCGGTGGTTGACAAGAATGGCACCCCGTGTCCAACAGCAACCAACAAGATGAAGTTTGAGGTGTCGGGAGCGGGCAAGTATCGTGCAGCCTGCAACGGCGACGCAACCTCGCTTGTGGCTTTCAACTCTACGGAGATGCCGCTCTTCAGTGGCGAGTTGGTAGTGGTTGTAGAAGGATTGAAGCGCGGCACAGCCATGCTTAGCGTGTCGGCAGATGGTTTGCCTACGGCAAAGCTGCCGATTGAGGTAGAATAAAAAGATATGAAATGACAAAAGGCTATGGCGTTTGCGCCATAGCCTTTTGTCATTATGGTAGCAGCAGATGCTTTAACGCTGCTTATTATTTGTTATTTGGCCAACTTAACCAGCAGTTTACCCACGAATATGGCGCTCTTGCCATTCTGGTCATCGGGTATCTTCTTGCCGTCGGCATTGTCTATATACTGCAGAGTCTTGAAGAAGGTGTGCGAGTGTCCGCCAAGAACGATGTCGATATCGCGGTTGGCGGCAATCATCTTATGGTCGTCCACATTCATGTTCATAATCCATCCGAGGTGTGAGAGGCAAATCACGAGGTCGCACTTCTCCTTATACTTGAGCATGTGGGCAACGTCGTTGGCGGTCTTTATAGGGTCGAGATACTTAACACCCTCGCACTTGGTGGCATCCACCAAACCATCCAGCTGTGGGCAGATGCCCAGCACGCCGATGCGCACACCGGCACGCTTGATGATGATGTAAGGCTTGACGGTGCCCTCAACAGGTGTGCCAGTAAAGTCGTAGTTGGAGCAAACGATGGGGAACTCGGCCATGCGGAAGAGTCGAGCCATATTCTCCAAGCCAAAGTCGAACTCGTGGTTGCCTATTGTCACGGCGTCGTATCGCATGCGGTTCATCAGTCCAATCTCCACATCGCCCTTGAACATGGTGTAGAAAGGCGAGCCTTGAGAGAAGTCGCCCGAGTCGAACAGCAGCAAGTCGGGGTTCTGCTTGCGTTCCTCGTTGAGCATGGCTATGCGGCGTAAGAATCCTCCTCGTCCAGCCACGACGGTGTCGGCAAGGTTAGGGTTGAGCGGCAGTATGCAACTGTGTGTGTCGTTGGTGTGCAGTATCTCCAACGTCTTGGTCTTCTGGGCCGACATTGTAGTGGCGATACAGAAGAGCGATATGATAATTAATAGCTTCTTCATATAATTTCGGTCGTATTATTTCTTAACGCTAACACGTCCCTCAACCTTAGCCTCTACGGCCTTGCCCTCGGCGTGCATAGCTTTAAAATAGTTCTCGATAAGGAATCGTGCGTTGTTGTCCTCGCTCTGTGGCGACACAAAGTTGGTCTTCTTCTTGAAGGCATCGAGGTGGTCGTTGCCCTGAGCCAGGTAGTCGATGGTGGTTATGCGGTAAGAGGCGTTGGGGTCGACAGGCTTGCCGTTGATGGCAGCCGACAGCAGCTTGCCGTCCTTGCTAATCTCAAGACGTATGCTGTGGCTAACGCCCTCGCCTCCAACCATAGCCATCTGGCTGAATAGCTCCATGACATCGGCACCGCTAAGTGTAAGGAAGCAAATCTTGTTCTCAAACGGAGCGATGTCTAATATGTCGCCGCGTGTGACGTTGCCCTTGCTCAGCGAGGCACGTATGCCGCCCATGTTGTACACGGCAAAGTCGGGATGCTCGCCAAATCGGGCACTGCTGTATACAAGGATGTCGGCAAGAAGGTTGGACAGCGGACTCTCCGGGCGGAATCGTGGCATATCGCAGGCTGCCACACCCATAACGGGCGACATGATGTCGTCTACCTTCTGCTTGTATGGAGCAAGGAAAGCGGTGGCCTCACTGTCGGGATTGGCGTCGTAGCGCTGGTCGATAACGATGCGTGTGCGCTGCACGTCAGCCACCGAGTATTGGTGCTGTGCGCACGACGTAGCTATGAGCGAGGCCGTGGCAAGCGATAGTATAACGGTTTGTTTGTTCATTGTTTGGATGTTTATTTTTACTGCAAAGTTATTAATTTTTTGCTCATAAGCGCCAAAAGTCGATTATTTTTGTGCTCTCAAACCACTTAACTCGCTAAATATTTGTCGGTTATATAAAAAAGTGGTAACTTTGCACCCGCTTTTCGGCGTAACCGATGACGGGAAGAAGAGTTGCCCAGTTATGTTGCGCGAGAACGATAAACAAATTTAATTATCAAATTTACAATGGATTTAATTAAAGTTGCTGAGGAAGCATTTGCAACCGGCAAGAAGTTCCCAGAGTTCCGTTCTGGTGACACAATCACAGTCGCTTACAAAATTATCGAGGGTTCTAAGGAGCGTATCCAGCTCTATCGTGGTGTAGTTATCAAGATCTCTGGTCACGGAGACAAGAAGCGCTTCACCGTTCGCAAGATGTCTGGTACAGTAGGTGTAGAGCGTATCTTCCCAATCGAGTCGCCTAACATCGACAGCATCGAGGTCAACAAGCACGGTAAGGTACGTCGCGCTAAGCTTTACTACCTCCGCAAGCTCACTGGTAAGAAGGCTCGTATCGCTGAGCGTCGCGTTGTTACTGGCGAGTAATACTTGCTTAAGTAGAACCAAACGTAAAAGACATAAAAAGGGACTTTGCATTATGCAGAGTCCCTTTTTGTGTCTTTATTTGTTTTTCTTCGATGTTATGCCACCGTTCTTTGTCAGTGTAAGTGTCGATTGTTGCAGCTTGCGTGATGTGTGGTCGAAGATGAGGTTAGGGTTGAAGCGGCGTCCCTTGAAGTGTGTCTCAAAGTGTAGATGCTCTGTCGTGGCGCGTCCGGTGCGTCCCGTAAGACCTATAACCTGACCTGCCTTAACCTTGTCGCCCACCTTAACGAGATTCTTCGACTGGTGCGAGTAGAGTGTCTCCAAGCCGTTGGCATGGCGTATGATGATGCAGTTGCCGTATGCCGAGTAGCGCGAAGAGCGTGTTACCACACCGTCAAATGCAGCCACAATCTCGTCGTTAGGCTTTGTCTTGAGGTCTACACCGGCATGGCGTCGCTTGCCGCCGTAGGGGCTTATGACCTTTGCGCCGGGCAGCGGATAAGCCCAACGTTGCTTCTCCATCTTCTCAAGATTCCACTTGAAGGTAGATGACCGGGCAAAGACGTCGTCCTGCAGCATCTCGCTTTCGCTCTCCTCGATGTCTACTCTGTCGCCGAGGATGCTTACGTTTACAAACTCGCCGTTCTTCTCGCACAGCACTGTCTGGCGGCGCAAGCGGTGGCTCTTGATGTCGATAATGGTAGAGGGGTTGATGCGGCAGCCGTTTACCATAATGGCAAAGTTGCAGAATATCTTTCCTTCCTTGCTTCCGGCGATAGCCACTGTCTGTCCGGCACGTACGCGGTCGCCCACGTTCACGAGGTTCTGTGCGTTGTTGCCGTATACAGTCTCCAGTCCGTTGCGGTGTCGGATAACGATGACGTTGCCCAGCTCCGACTGCTTGCGTGCAAGACGTACCGTACCGTCGAACATCGACTTGACGGCGTCGCCCTCAGTGGTTGTTATCTCCATATAGTTGTTCTTGCGCATAACCGCCTTGCCCACAGGCAAAGGGAACGAGTATTCGGAAGCCTTCAAAAGGCTGAAGTCGACGTTGAAGGCGTCCGATTGGGTGAACAATCCTGGTGTTGCAATGCTTATTTGCTGTTGCTCTGCGGCTGTAAACTGGTGTTTGACCGGAGCCGATGCCGTGGTTGTAAGCACCACGGGCAGAGCGAGCAACAATAGTAGTTTGCTTATATTCATATCCCTGTCTTTATTCCTATCTTATTATTATACCTGTATATATGCGTCCCGACTCTATGCCGAGCCTGCGTGCCGAGAAGTAGTTGTCGGCGTTGTCGAAGGTGCAGATGCCGGTGTTGATGATGTTTGCCTCGTCTACACCGTTGTGGGTTAGCATTTGGATGTTGGCAAGCGGCAGGTTGATGTGCCACTTTCGCTCAAACGCCTTGGCTGGGTCTTCGGCATTGGGGTTGCGCTTGATGCGCTCCTCGGCTATGGCGCTCATGTCGAAGGCAGCCTGCTCGAAGGCAGCGTACACCTCGTCGCCCACCTCAAAGTTGTCGAGCGATATGCCCGGACCAATGACGGCCTTAAGCTTGGTAGGGTCGGTTTGGTAGGCCATGCGCATCTCTTGCACCGCCTTGTGCACGATGCGGGCCTGTGTTCCGCGCCAACCGGCATGTATGGCGGCAGCCGCATGATGCTCCTCGTCGTACAGAAGCACCGGGATGCAGTCGGCTGTAGACACTCCGATGCACATACCTGGGATGTTGGTCATAACGGCGTCTACACCCTCGAGCAACATCTTCTTGACACCGTCGGGCAGGGTGGCGAACTCCTCGCCAATGATGCGGCTCTCTACACCATGTGTCTGGTGCGGCATAATGATGTGGTTGGCGTCTATGCCAAGCTCGTTGGCAAGCAACAGGCGGTTGGCGTCGGTGTTGGCCTTGCTGTCTCCGCAATACTCGTTGATGTTGAGCGAGGCATAGTTGCCCTCGCTCACACC
>USCM01000029.1 GCA_900553155.1 uncultured Prevotella sp.
GTCGGGTCCGGTAGAAGGCACGACAATCTCGGTGCCGTTAAACTTCCAGTCGGCAATAGAACCGTCGGCATCGAACGAGATGCTGAAGTTGTTGCCGGCAACGGTGTTGCCCTTAACCTTAAGCTTGCCCTTTGCGCTTACAGCCGGCAGAGCGGCACGTGGCTGCTGGACAAAGGTTGGGTCGGCTACCGACTTGGCTACGCCGCCTTCGGCATTAATGGCAAACTGCTGTGCCGCCATCTCGTATCCGCGCTCAGCCCATGTTGTAGCGTTCTTAAGGCGAAGACTAAGCGTAACGACATACTCCTTGCCGTCGTTGGGCACATCCTTATAAGGAATGTTCATAAATATAGAGTCGCCGGGAGCACAGTTGGGCAGCTCCAAGTCGCCGCTCTCTACCTTCGAGCCATTTGCAAGCACAGTGTACTTAAGGTAGTAGAGGTCGGCAAGGTCGGTGAAGCAGTACTTGTTGCGCAGAGTCAAAGTATGTCCGTCGAGCTTCTCAAAGTTCACATAGCGGTAAACATACTTCACCTCGGTAAGCTTGGCGGTCCACTCTCTACCCGGTGTGATGATGCCGTTGCTCATAAAGTCGCCCTGGAAACCACGATATCCCTTGTTCATCTTGGTATAATCGTAGCCAGAGGTATAATAGTGCAGACCTGTCTTAGGGTCGACAAGCGGCTGTCCAGCCTTGATGCGGCGAGTGTCGTAGATGCCCTGGTCTACCCAGTCCCATATACATCCGCCTATGATGCCGGTGCTGCCCTCTATAAGATCCCAGTACTCCTGGAGGTTGCCCACAGCCTGTCCCATAGCGTGTGCATACTCGCAGAGGAAGTAAGGCTTGCCGTGCAAGCCGTCGCGAAGGCCCTTTACCACCTCTATCTTGCGGTACATGCTTGTTCCGAGGTCGGAGCACTTCTCGCCGTGGTTGCTTCCCTCGTAGTGTACGATGGCGTCGCGACCCGGCAACAGCTTCTTCACACAATCGTAGGTAGCCTCAAAGTTGCATCCGCCGCCAGACTCGTTGCCAAGCGACCAGAACACAACACTTGGATGATTGCGGTCGCGCAGCACCATACGCTCGGTGCGGTCCACATAAGCCGCACGCCAAGACGGTATGTTAGAAATCTTCTGATAGCCGTGGCACTCGATGTCTGCCTCGTCCATGCAGTAGAGTCCGAAGTAGTCGAACATATCGTACATCTTTGCCTGACGTGGATAGTGGGATGTGCGCACGGTGTTGATATTGGCGCGCTTCATCAGCTCGACGTCCTTAAGCATTGTAGGCACGTCGATGGCATGACCGTAGAGCGGGTGTATATCCTGTGTGTTCACGCCCTTGAAGTACTCGCGCTTGCCGTTGACATAGATAAGGTTGCCACGACGCTCCACCTCGCGGAATCCGTAACGTGTAGAGAACACCATCTCCTCGGCATTGCCATTGAGCTGGCGCACGATGACGGTATACAGCGACGGCGTCTCCGGCGACCATGCCTTGAGGTCCTTAAGATTGTCGAAGGTAATGGTGAGCTTGCGTGAAAGGTCGGCAGGGGTCATGGCTACAGCCACCTGCTTTGAAGCCACACGCACGTTGTTGGGGTCGAGAAGCTCCACCTCAACCTGCTTGGTTGTCTTCTGTGCAAGAGCGTTGTCCATGGTAAGCTCTACCGCCATAGAGCCAGCCTGGTATGTATCGTCGAGCTTAGAGGTGATGTAATGGTCGGCGATGTAGGTCTGCGGAGTAGCCACGAGATACACGTCGCGGTGTATTCCGGCAAGATGCCACATGTCCTGACCCTCAAGATACGAGCCGTCGCACCAGCGGTATACACGTACCGACACATTGTTCTCGCCACGACGAACAAGCGACGTAACGTCAAACTCGGCATCGGTGTTGGCACCCTGCGAGTAGCCGGCATACTTGCCGTTGACCCAAACCACGATGGCGCTGCACGCTCCGTCGAAGTGGAGGAACACGCGCTTGCCCTGGTTCCAGCCCTCTGGCAGTGTGAATGTACGGCGATACGAGCCTACAGGGTTCTTGTCGAAGTTGTCGTCGTAAGCCTCGATGTGCGGAGGATTGGCCTTGAAGGGGAATCCCACATTATTATATACAGGCACATCATAGCCCGCCATCTCCCAGTTAAGAGGCACCTTGATGTTGTCCCAAGAGCTTACGTCGGCATTGTCGGCATAGAAGTCCTTCTCCTCAGGCTTGCCCTTACGCCAGTCGGGGGTGTAATGGAACTTCCAGTCGCCGTTGAGCAGCAGATAGTCGGCATACAATGGTGTAGCCCACGCAAGACGATAGCGTTCGTCCTTCTGCATAAGCTTGGTAGACGAGTAAGGTATGAATGTGGCGCGAGCCTTAAGCTTGCGGTCCTCAAACTTGGTTTCGTCCTCCACCCAAGCGTCGGTGAAGACGGGAGCCTCCTGTGTAACGACACGTGCCTTTGCCGCCTTGCGCTGCGGCTTGACAACCTTAGATGCCCCAAATGCCGATGTACTTACAACAAGTGCAGCTGCGGCAATAAACAATACTAATGGGTTTCTCTTCATTTTAATTTAGGTCTTTATATGATTTGTTTTAGTTCGGAGTTGTAGTGCATTGGCTGTCAAAGCTTTTCCTCAACCTTGCTTGCATGCAGCCATATCCTTTGCAAAGTTAGTGTAAATCGAAGACAATACAAAACAAACTCGTTTGTTTTTATTGTTTGAATGTCGTCTAACGTATAATATATCACGTATCATACATCGAATAAGCCATAAAATCATCATATTTTAGAAAATAATTAGGCAAAAATGTTGTAGTTTAAAATAAAATAACTACCTTTGCACTCGCTTTAAAAAAGCAACGGGTGGTTACCAGAGTGGCCAAATGGGGCAGACTGTAAATCTGCTGGCTATGCCTTCGGTGGTTCGAATCCATCACCACCCACAAATTTAAAGGATAGTGAGAGAATTGAGAGAGGTGTGTCATTAGCGTGGCGCACCTTTTTTCGTATTATCCCACACCATCTTCAAATATAACCTTTGGATTGTACTACAACTAATAATTAAAACAAAATGAACAGACTACAGACAACGCTCGCGGCGCTCGCCATATCGTTTGCCGCATCTCTAACAACAATGGCGCAGGCCGTGTACACACAACCCTGCAACGACAAGAAGCTCGAGAAGAAGGCCACCAAGTGGGTTGAATCGGGCAAGTGGCGCAACGGATTCAATGCCGCATCGCCCGACGCTACCGTCAACGCACCCGAGTTTTACACACAATACAAGAAGAATCCGCAGTGGAAGCAGCTCTTTGCATGGCTTGCCAAGACCGACCTCATGGCTCTGCCTGCAGGACAGCACCCTATACCTGGCACCAACATGAAGGCCAACGTTGAGGACGGCGAGAACGGCGACCTTGAGAAGAGGGGCACAGAGAGCCACCGACAGTACGTCGACTTCCAGTATGTGGTTAAGGGCAGCGAGCGCTTCGGACTGCTCGACCACGTTACAAGCAAGCCCAAGGCACCCTACCGCCCCGACATCATCAACTATACATACGAGGTGGACAAGACCAAGTTTGTAGACTCCGAACCCGACAAGTTCTTCATCTTCTTCCCGGGCGACTGGCACATTGCCAAGATAAAGACCGACAAGGAAGACCAGAACATACGCGTTGTCGTGGTGAAGGTGGAGTATAAGCAATAACAACTTATCAAGGTTTCAGCATGCCATCGGCATGCCTATACATTACAATTATGACATTAGACAGATTTAGCCGCAAGTGCATCAATATGGTTATAGCCCTTATAACCGTATTGGGCATGTGGGCATGTGTCGACGAACACGAGTATGCCGACAATCCGCGGGGCAACTTCGAGGCTCTGTGGAAGATTATAGACGAGCACTACTGCTTCTTCGACTACAAGCAAGCCGAGTACGGACTCGACTGGAACGCCGTGCACGACAAGTACTCTAAGCAGATATCCGACGGCATGACCGAAACACAGCTGTTCGAGGTATTGGGCAACATGCTTGCCGAGCTGCGCGACGGACACGTCAATATGTACTCGTCGTGGGACATCGCACGCAACTGGTCGTGGCACGAGGACTATCCGTCTAATGTGAGCGACACGCTGCTGCGGCGCTATCTCGGCACCGACTACCGCATCACGTCGGGCATGAAGTATCGCCGTCTGGACGACAACACGGGCTACATACAGTGCCCGTCGTTTGCCAACGGCATCGGAGCGGGCAACCTGGACGACATACTATTCTACCTCGCTCCGTGCAACGGACTGATTATAGACCTGCGCGACAACACGGGCGGCATGCTCTCGTCTGCCGAACAATTAGCGGCAAGGTTCACCAACGAGAAGCGTCTTGTGGGATATATGCAGCACAAGACGGGCAAGGCACACGCCGACTTCTCACCTCTTGAGGAGCAATGGCTCAAGCCGGGCAAGGGCGTTCGCTGGCAGAAGCACACCGTTGTGCTTACCAACCGCTCGGTATACAGCGCCGCCAACGAGTTTGTAAAGTATATGAAGTGCTGCCCCAACGTCACCATCGTTGGCGACCGCACTGGCGGCGGGGCAGGTATGCCCTACTCGTCCGAACTGCCTAACGGCTGGGGCATACGTTTCTCGGCATGCCCTATGTACAACCGCGACAAGCAATCTACCGAGTTTGGCATAGCCCCCGACCACGCCGTGGCCCTGTCGCAAGCCGACTTGCTACGTGGGAAGGACACGATTATAGAATATGCCCGCAAGCTATTGAGGGAGAATTAAGGCTTAATTGGCCGGTCATCAAGGCTTAATTGGTCGGTCATCAAGGCTTAATTGGTCGGTCATTAAGGCTTAATTGGTCGGTCATTAAGGCTTAATTGGTCGGTCATCAAGGCTTTGTTGTATGCCACTCTATATTAATGTTTTGTTTTTCTAACCCCTCATTCTATCATCATTTAGGGCGTTTACACACATAACTCATTGAAAGACAACGCATAGCAAGAGTGTTAGGTTGCGAGTCAAGGGGCTTACCTATCACGGTTCTATCACTAAGGCATCACAAGCCACAAAAGCCAAATGTGCTGTGATACCTTAGTGATAGAAGCGTGATAGATAACCACCTCCATCCACAGCCCATCACTCGCATATATCGTTGTGTATCTGCAACTTACAGAGTTTCAACCTTTAAATAGTGATAGAATGAGAGGTTGAAAAAGAAAAAAGATATAGTATATACTGGGAGTACTTTATACTTCAGCCTAATCCTGCTTGATATTGCGGCCCGCATCTATCCTCAGGAAGATGAACATCAGTATGGTGAAGCCCCACAACGACGAACCGCCATAACTGAAGAAGGGCAGCGGGATGCCGATAACCGGCGTCAAGCCCAACACCATACCCACATTGATGAACACGTGGAACAGGAAGACCGACGCCACACTATACCCATACACCCTGCCAAAGATGAACGGCTGGCGCTCGGCAAGCTTCATAAGCCTCAATATCAAGGCAAGGAACAGCAGCAGCACACTTGCCGAACCCACGAATCCTTCCTCCTCGCCAACGGTACAGAAGATAAAGTCGGTATCCTGCTCAGGCACAAACTTTAGCTTGGTCTGTGTTCCGTTGAGAAATCCCTTGCCCTTAAGACCACCCGAACCGATGGCTATCTCGCTCTGATGCACGTTGTATCCGGCACCGGCAAGGTCCTCGTCCAGACCCAACAGCACATTGATGCGCACACGCTGGTGCGGCTCCATGACGTTGTTGAGCACATAGTCGGCCGAATAGAAGAACACCACCGAGCCTATGGCGAACGCAAGAATCATGAAATAGCTCTTAAGCCTGGTGCGCAGAGCGTTGAGCAGCAGGTACACAAACATCAAGACGCACACGCCAAGCTGAACCCACGTAACGTCGAAGGGGATGACAAACAGCGAGAAGAGCATGGCTATAAGCGTGAAGCCGATGCTGTAGCAAACGATGGTCAATGCCTGTCGGCGCTCGCGTGTGTACATATCCACCATACAAGCCGTGAATATCTGCACAAACAGCAGCACCACAAACTTGCCCACCGACGTGGGCGTGTCCATAAACAGCACACTCTCGTACTTGATGCCGACGACAAAATAGAACACCATCGCCACGCCCGTAAAGAGTATGCTGCCCGGCATTCCCTCGCGATAGAGCACGAGGAAGAAGGTGAGGTACACCAGTGCCGAACCCGTCTCGCGCTGCCCCACAATGCAGAGCATAGGGATGAAGATTACGGCACAGGCTGCCACAAAGTCCTTCGTGCGGTGTATGGAGAAGCCGTAGGCACTCATAAGCTTGGCGAGAGCCAAGGCGGTGGCAAACTTGCCAAACTCGGCTGGCTGCAGACGTATAGGTCCGATGACGAGCCACGAGTGCGAGCCCTTGATGTCGTGCGGATTGAAGATGGTGGCAAAGAGCAGCAACAGCAGTATGCCGAATATGATATACGCGAACGTGTCGAAGAACTTGACGTCCATCATCAGTATGACAAAGCCCAGACATATACTCGTGCCTATCCACACTATCTGCATACCCGAACGTGTACTGAGGCTGAAGATGTCGTTGTCGCCAAACGTATAGCTGGCGCCACAGATGCTTAGCCATCCGAATATCATCAGGGCTATGTAGATGCCTATGGTTATCCAGTCTACCTGCGACCAGATGCTTTGCGGTTTATTGGTTGGCATAATAATCTGAGTTATTGTTTATCCGGGGCAGCTTTAGCCTCCGGCACATTCTTTTCTTCTTTCTTGTTCTTATTCTTTAGGGCTGCCTTACGCCTGGCCTCAGCCTCCTTCTTGGCTCTCTCAAGTCCAGGATAACGCGGTCCGTAAGCCAGGTGTCGATGCTGCATAGCCTCTGCCTGTTTCTCAGACGAGGGCGACAGCTTGCCCATGATGTATTGCTCCATCATCAGTCCGCCGATAGGCACACCAAAGTCGGCACCCCATCCGCCATTCTCCACATACACGGCAATGGCTATCTTGGGGTTTTTCATCGGGGCAAAGCCCATAAATACGGAGTGGTCGCGGCCGTGGTTCTGCGCCGTACCCGTCTTGCCGCATGCCTCGAAGGGCAGACGCGAGAGCATCTTGCACGTACCCTTCAAAGCCGACGACCTCATGCCTGCCACAACATAGTCGTATGCACGGCGCGAGGCCTTGGTGTAGTGGCGGTGCCTATAGAGCGTGTCGAGGGGCAGGCCCTCCACCTTGCGCACAACATGAGGCACATAGTAGTAGCCACGGTTGGCTATGGTAGCGCCAAGATTGGCTATCTGCAAAGGCGTAAGCGTAACCTCGCCCTGTCCGATGGAGATGGAGATGATGGTAAGTCCGTTCCAGGAGCCGTGGTAGTTGCGGTTGTAGTAGTCGGCATTAGGTATCATGCCGCGCTTCTCGCCAGGCAGGTCGATGCCTAAGCGGTAGCCAAAGCCCATGCTCACCATATAGTCGCGCCAGACATTCATGCCGTCGTACGGACTCTTGTATTTTGCCCTGTTGCCCATCATATAGTATAAGCCCCAACAGAAGTAGGCGTTGCACGATGTTGATATGGCGTCTACCAAGGCTATCGGAGCCGCATGCGAGTGGCAACCAACGTGCAGTCCGCGGCAGTAGAAGCCACGATTGCACGGAAAAGCCGTAGAGGGCGTGATGATGCCCTCGGTCATATAGGTTAGCGCCTGCGACGTCTTGAAGGTAGAGCCCGGCGGATACATACCCATTATCGAACGGTTGAGCAAGGGTTTCCATGCGTCGCGCGACAGCAGGCGGTGGTTCTTGGAGCGCGAGCGGCCCACCATTATGCGCGGGTCGTAGCTCGGTGCGCTTACCATGGCAAGCACCTCGCCTGTCTGCGGGTCAAGCGCTACGATAGAACCCATCTTTCCCTCCATAAGCCTCTCGCCCAAAGCTTGCAGCTTCTCGTCGATGCCGAGTGTAAGGTCGCGGCCCGCCACGGGCTTGCGGTCGTACTTGCCGTCCATATACTTGCCCTGGATGCGGCCGCGTGCGTCGCGCAGAAGTATCTGTACACCCTTCTCGCCACGCAGCTCCTTCTCGTACGACTTCTCCAGACCGAGCTTTCCGATGTAGTCGCCCGGACGATAGTAGTCGTCCTCCTCGATGTCGGACGGCGACACCTCTGCCACATCTCCCAGGACGTGTGCACCCACACCCGTTTGATACTGGCGTATGCTGCGGCGCTGAACGTAGAATCCGGGGAAGCGAAACATCTTCTCCTGAAACACCGAGAACTCCTCGTTGCTGAGCTGGCTCATAAACATCTGCTGCGTAAAACGCGAGTAGCCGGGGTTCTTCGAGTAGTCCTTTATATCGTTCATGCGCTTTATAAAGAACTCCTTTGTTATGCCGAGCGTCTGACAGAAGTCGGTAGTGTCGATGCGTCCCTTAGCCTCGTTCATAACAACCATAATGTCGTAAGCCGGCTGGTTGTACACCATCAGGCGGCCATGGCGGTCGTATATGGCGCCACGCGACGGAAACTCCACCTTCATCAAGAAAGCGTTGGAGTCGGCGTTCTTCTTATAGTCGTCGCTCATCAGCTGCAGTGTGAAGAGGCGTATGATGTACACCGTGATGATGGCAACAGCCACTCCACTCAACACATAGCGGCGCTTTTCGAGATTAAAGTCGCTCATCTTCTATTTCTCACGTTTTCTATTACCAATATCAAGACCACTGTGAGCACGGTGCTGCCCAATATGCTCGTTATCAGCTGTATCCAGTTGTACAGGTTGAAAGCCTCAAGCGAGAAGAAGGCGAGGCACATCAACAACACCAGTATAACGGTATAGCTTACATACTTGGACACGCCGAGCGTGCGGAACGACGGTATAAGGTCGTCGGCGCTGTCGCGTGGCACAAACAGCTCAAGCAGATACGGCTGCACGAGGCCCACAAACGTCATCGAGGCAGAAGCCACACCGGGTGTGTTAGAGAAGATGTCGACAGCAAGACCTATGGCAAAACACCACAACAGCGTTGCCCACTTGGCCTGTCCGCGCTGCATAGGCAGCACAAAGTAGGCGTAGAGCAAGGGTGTGGCGCACCCAAGCAGGCGTATATGGTTGAGCACAAGCGCCTGTACTACGACCAGTATGATGAAGAAAACGATGTTTCTGATGAAGTTCAAGTTCATATATCTATTTGAATTGAATAAGACATTGGCGGCTCCACACGTCTTGGGCAGGAGCCGTTGTACGGTCTATTGACGAGCCTTGAGCGAGTCTTCGGCTGCACGCAGAATCTCAAGCTTCTTGTCCATCTCGGTGTCGTTGATAACGCATACGTCGCGCAGACGCGCAAAGTCGGTAGACAGCGAAATCTTCAGACGGTACGACATGCCGTTGTCCGAGTTGTACACGTGCTTGATGCGTCCCACCACAATGCCGGCAGGGAATACCGACGAGTAGCCGGACGTGATGATATAGTCGCCCAACTTGAAGTGGGCATGACGTGGAATGTCGTCGATATAGGCATACTCGGGCGAGCCGCCGGTCCAGTGCAGGTAGCCAAAGTAGCCGCGCCCCTTGATAGAGCAGCTAATGTTAGACTGCTGGCTTAGCACGGGTATCACCACCGAGTAGTGTTCGCCGGTTAGATATACAATGCCCACGACACCTGTTCCGCAAACCACACCCATATCCTTCTTTACGCCGTCGGCAGAGCCACGGTTTATGGTTATAAAGTTGTTGGCCTTGTCGAGCGACGAGCTGACAACCTGTGCGGGTATTGTTTGGAAGCCTTGCATCACCGTCTTTTGCATACGCTCTATCTGCGTACTGTCTTTGCTGGTCTTGCGTATCTGCTCGGTAAGCATTGCCACCTCTCTTTCGAGGTAGAGGTTGCGCTGTGTGAGCTGTTGGTTTACGTCGGTAAGGTGGAAGTATTGCGTCACGGCAGAGTTCCACTCGAACACCTTTCCGCTAACGGCATTGGCAGACGAGAACCATACGCTGCCCTGATAGCTGTTGTAATGGAACAGCAGCACAAAGCTAAGCACCTCGAGCAGCAGGAAGACAAACCAGTGGTTGTGGCGTGCAAGAAAATCTAATAGGTTGCGCATTTTTTAAAAGTAAAAGGGTAAAAAAGTAAAAAAGTAAAAAGGTAAAAGAGTAAGCAAGCTTTCGCCGAGCCAGACAAAGACCTGCAAAGCCACAGCATAAGCCATCGCCAAGCAAGACCATAAAGCCCAGCCCTTTTTACTTTTTTACTTTTTTACTTTTTTACTTTTATATTATCTCATCAAGAATGAGAAGCGGTCGATGTTCTTCAGAGCCACACCAGCACCCTTAGCCACACTGTGCAATGGGTCCTCGGCTATGTGGAACGGAATGTTGATCTTGTCGGCAAGGCGCTTGTCAAGACCACGCAGCAGAGCACCGCCACCCGAGAGGTAGATACCATTCTTAACGATGTCGGCATAAAGCTCTGGCGGTGTGTTCTCAAGAGCAGAGAGCACAGCGTTCTCAATCTTAGCCACTGTCTTGTCGATGCAGTGGGCTATCTCCTGATAGCATACAGGCACCTCCATAGGCAGTGCTGTTATGCGGTTAGGTCCGTGTACAACGAAGTCTTCCGGAGCCTCGTCGCCAAGCTCGGTAAGAGCCGAACCCACATGAATCTTGATACGCTCTGCCATACGCTCCGACACCTTTACGTTGTGCTGGCGCGACATATACTCCTGAATGTCGGCTGTAAGGTCGTCGCCTGCGGTGCGTATTGAGTTGTTCGACACGATGCCGCCCAATGAGATAACGGCTATCTCGGTAGAACCACCACCTATATCAACAATCATATTGCCCTCCGGGGCCTCAACATCAATGCCTATACCAATGGCTGCAGCCATAGGCTCGAAGATAAGATATACATCGCGTCCATCGGCATGCTCGGCGCTGTCGCGCACAGCGCGAAGCTCCACCTCGGTAGAACCCGAAGGAACACCGATAACCATACGGAGCGAAGGAGAGAAGAAGCGGCTTCCGGTGTGAACCATCTTGATAAGGCCGCGCATCATTTGTTCGCAAGCAGTAAAGTCGGCAATCACTCCATCACGGAGTGGTCGAATGGTGCGGATGTTGTCGTGAGTCTTCTCATACATCATCTTTGCCTTCGAACCGACAGCAATCATTTTGTCGGTGCGACGGTCGAGAGCTACCACCGAAGGCTCGTCAACAACGATCTTGTCGTCGCTGATGATAATGGTGTTGGCAGTGCCAAGGTCCATCGCAATGTCCTGTACGAAAGAAAAAAATCCCATTTAATGAATTTTGAATTGTGAGTTGTGAATTTATGTGTTATCGGCAGAGCCGATTGTGAATTGTGAGTTTTGAGTCAAAACTCCTAATTCTATTTTCCTGCAAACCACTCGTGTATTGCTGTGTCGTAGTGGCTGCTTACACCAAAGGCGCGCTCGGCAAACATCTTGCGGTCGGCAAGGTCGGTAGCGGCACCCTTCTTGTTGAGGATGTCGAGCAATACAGGATATTCGGCTTTGCTCGGAACGATAACAACGTCCTTGAAGTTCTTGGCTCCGGCACGGATGAGCGAGATGCCGCCTATATCAATCTTCTCGATGATGTCGGCTTCGCTTGCACCGCTTGCCACGGTCTGCTCGAACGGATAGAGGTCTACTATAACAAGGTCGATCTCGGGGATGGCATACTCAGCCATCTGCTGTATGTCGCCCTCGTTGTCGCGGCGTGCAAGGATGCCGCCGAAGATACGTGGATGAAGTGTCTTGACACGACCGCCAAGGATTGACGGATAAGAAGTGACGCTTTCTACAGCCTGGCACTCATAGCCAAGCGACTCGATGAAAGCCTGTGTGCCACCAGTAGAGAGGAACTTAACTCCTTCTTCGTTGAGCTTCTTCAAGAGCTCGTCGAGGCCGTCCTTGTGGAATACCGATACAAGCGCGGTCTTGATTTTCTTTGTTTCAGCCATAAAACTTTTACTATAATCTTTTACCTTTAAACAAGTTTCATTATTTTAAAGTGCAAAGGTAGCAAAAACCACGGATATAACATATTAATTAAAGTAAAAATAATTGGGCAAAGTCTTTTTGTTGACATAAAATACCCTAATAGCCTATAGACATTACTTATTTTCCAATTTTTTATTGTATCTTTGCAAAATTCGATAACTTTTTTCATCAGATATATAGACAATAATGGCAGAATCAAATTTCGTTGACTATGTGAAGATATATTGTCGCTCGGGCAAGGGCGGCCGTGGCTCTATGCACTTGCGCCACGTTAAGTACAACCCTAACGGAGGTCCCGACGGTGGCGACGGCGGACACGGAGGCAGCATATACCTGCGTGGCAACCACAACTACTGGACCCTGTTGCACCTCAAGTTTCAGCGACACGTCTTCGCTGAGCATGGTGGCAACGGCGGACGCGACAAGTGTCATGGCAAAGACGGCAAGGACATCTACATCGACGTGCCATGCGGCACCGTGGTGTACAACGCCGAGACGGGCAAGTATGTGTGCGACGTGACATACGACGGACAAGAGGTGCTGCTGCTTAAGGGCGGTCGTGGCGGATTGGGCAACTTCCAGTTCCGGTCGGCTACCAACCAGACTCCACGCTATGCACAGCCGGGCGAGCCTATGGAGGAGATGACTATCATCCTCGAGCTTAAGCTCCTTGCCGACGTGGGTCTTGTGGGACTGCCCAACGCGGGCAAGTCGACACTGCTCTCGGCTGTGTCGAGCGCACGTCCAAAGATAGCCAACTATCCCTTTACCACCCTCGAGCCATCACTCGGCATCGTCGACTACCGCGACCACAAGTCGTTCGTAATGGCTGATATCCCGGGCATTATAGAGGGCGCAAGCGAGGGCAAGGGCCTCGGTCTGCGATTCCTCCGACACATCGAGCGCAACTCGCTGTTGCTATTCATGGTACCCGGCGACACCGACGACATCAAGCGCGAGTACGAGCTGCTGCTCAACGAGCTGCAACAATTCAACCCCGATATGCTTAGCAAGCACCGCGTGCTTGCCATAACCAAGTGCGACTTGCTGGACGAGGAGCTTATAGAGATGCTTAAGGAGACTCTGCCCGACGACCTGCCGGTGGTGTTCATATCATCTGTTACGGGCTTGGGCATACAGGAACTGAAGGACGTGCTGTGGCGCGAGCTGAACTCGGAGAGCAACAAGCTGCAGATTATAACATCCGAGGAGGCACTTGTTCACCGCGACAAGGACATGACCCGATTTGCCGAGGAGCTTATGGCTGAGGGCGAGGACGATATTATCTACCTCGAAGACGAGGACATAGAGGACATCGACGACATTGAGGACCTTGACGACTTTGAGTACGAGGAGGACCCTAAGAATGAATAACGCGCAACCTGTCCTCGCGCTTTTTCTACGATTTCTCTGGAATCATTTCCAAAATC
>USCM01000030.1 GCA_900553155.1 uncultured Prevotella sp.
TCGTGTTCTTGCCCCGTTTCTATGACGACAACCTCCTTATGGAGCGCATAGCGTCGAGCATCGACATCGTCACTGTACCCCTTTACGTACTTATTCTTATAGAGTTCTGCCGTCCCGGTTGGCTCTCCAAGCTTAATGCCATATTGCTCGAAGCCCCCTTCCTCTTGCTTTCGTTGCTCTATATGCTGTTGCATGTAGACATCTTCTTTAAGGCAATGGTTGTACTTGCTATAATATACGGTGTCGGTTGTGCGCTATGGACCCTTCGCGAGTTGCCGCGCTATCACCGTCGCCTGAAGGAGGAGTATTCTTACGACGAGGATATCAACCTCCATTGGTTGCGTGGAGTGATGGTGTTGTTCTTCGCCATATTGATGTTTTGGGCATTAAGCAATGTCTGTCCCTCGCCATTTACAGATATATTATATATGACAAGCTCGTTGGTGGGATGGGCAGTGGTGTGCTATTTCATCAACAAGCAAGAGATGGTGCTGCGCGATGTTATAACAGTCTGCGATGAGCCGTATGTTCTTCCCGTAGAGGGTGCATTAGCACAAGGCGAAGACATATCAACTGTTAAAACTAATGAAGATACCGATATAGCTGCCGACCCGTCGTTGTTGGCAGGTGTCGAGTCGATGTCGCAGCTTGAGCTGCGCCTTCAAAAGTGCTTCGAGGAGGACAAGGTCTATCTCGACCCCAAGCTGCGATTGTCCGAGCTTGCCGCCCGTCTTGGCACCAACCGCACCTATTTAAGCCAGTATTTCAATCAAAGTTGCGCCCAATCGTTCTACGGATACGTCAACGACTATCGTGTGCGCCACTCTATGCAGTTGCTTCGCGATACCGACTATACCCTTGACGTCGTGGCGTCAATGTCGGGCTTCAACTCTATATCCACCTTCCGCCGTGCCTTCTCGCAAGCCAACGGATGCAGCCCGTTGCAGTATAGGGCAGACAGTAGAAATGAAGGTAGATAGATAAGTTGACGGGTGGACAAACGAATTAAAGAGCAGTTGATAGGTGAAAAATACTATCAAAATAGTTTGTCAATCTTTCAAGACACTATGTTTTGACTTCTTGACATATCATTTTTACCCTATGATACACATCATATTTTGTTTATTCGTATCTTTGCAATATCAGAAAATAAAGGACATAATTCCTTAAGGTTGCTTACACGAAAACGAATAAATAAAAGAAGCAGTTTGTAATTGTTTGATAATCAAGAAAAGAGTGGAGACCGCTCGGCAGTGATGCCCAGCGGTCTTTTTTTGTCTTAATTCTTATTAAGCCTCATTTGTTGGCGGAATCTCCACCACATCATTACGCCAGCGCTTGTCAGTCCGAAGGGGAAAGCCATCCATACGCCTACAAGTCCGAAGTTCAATACGAATCCGCACAGATAGCCCACGGGCAGCGAGATAACGAAGAAGGCAATGAAGGCAATAACCATCAGCGGCTTAACGTCGGCAATGCCACGCAGCGCATTGGCATAGTTTATCTGCAATCCGTCGCCAAACTGGTATATAAAGAAGGGCAACATAAGCGTCAGTACAGCCGTCGACACCTCGGCAGAATCGGTAAACCATCCACCTATATGGTTGCGCAGAAGGAAGATGATGCCGCCCTGGATAATCTCAAGAGCCACCATAACGTGCAGTCCGGCAATAACCGTATGCTCGGTATTGATGCGGTCGTGCTGTCCGTTGAAGTAGCTTGTGCGCACAGCGACAGCCGTTCCAAGGCCGTAGTACACCATAAAGGTAAACTGCGAGATAGTGATCATAACCTGATGCGACGCCAAGGCAATGGTGCCAAGCCATCCCACCATAATAATAGACAATGAGAAGGAAGCCGTCTCCATACCCATCTCCAGGGCTATAGGTGTGCCAAGGGATGTAAGGCGCTTGGTTAGCGAGCTCGACCAACCCATGCGAAGGAACCCTTCGCGGTAACTTGCAAACTTCTTTCGCCAAGCGAACACGGCAATAAACACTGCCACCATTACTATTCGCGATACCAAGGTGGACACTCCGGCGCCCACTACACCCATCTCCGGTAGCCCCGCCTTGCCATATATCAGCAGATAGTTGCCAATGATGTTGAGCAAGTTGCCCGACAGCAGTATCCACATCGAGGTGCGTGTCTCGGTTATACTGTCGGTAAACTGCTTAAAGGCATTGAACAGCATAACAAACGGAATGGATGCAAGCAGCACCAGGTAGTAGGGACGCATAAGCGGCAGCAGCTCGTCGGGTTGGCCTATATTGCCAAGGTTGAAGAAGAGCAGAGCCAGCGCCACCATCATCACCAACCCGGCAAGCGTGTTGGCAAGCAGCGAGCAGCGCAGCGCCTGACCAGCCTCGGGCAGCTCCTTACGTCCGAAGAGTCCGCCCACAACCGGAGTGAGTCCGTAAGAGAAACCCGTTCCGGTGATAATGACGAGGTTTATAATGTTATTTACGAACGAGGCAGCCCCCAACTCCGTTGTGCTGTGGTGTCCCACCATCATAGTGTCGGCAAAGCCGAGGACAATCATGCCCATCTGTCCTATCATTATAGGAACGCCAATGGATAGTAGTGATTTGTAGTGTGTTGGGTAAAAATTCATATATGTTACCAGAATTTGTTTTGTTCGGCGTTGTACTCAAATCCCGCCGCCTTTAGTTTGTCAACAATCTCGTTCTTGTCAACGTGCAAGTCGTCACACAGAGCGTCAAGCGACGGATATATGTCGCGCAAGCGCATATTGATGACGCTAAAGAGCATCATCGGATCTTTTGGTAAATCAAGCATAATCGTTATTATTTTTTTATTATCCTGGGTGCAAAGGTACAACTTTTTCAGCACAATTTAGTAACTTTGCCCAAAAGCAATAATCTTTTAGCATCTATATAGGGCATTAGCAATCTTTTAACACCATATTATATATGACAACAGACAACCAGACAATAGCAGCCCGTCTCGCCGCCTTGCGTGACGAGATGCGTCGCGAACACCTCTCGGCGTTCATCTTCCCCAGTTCCGACCCCCACAACAGCGAGTATGTACCGCCCCGTTGGGAGGGCCGCAAGTGGATATCGGGCTTCGACGGCTCAGCAGGAACAGCCGTTGTAACGCTTCATTCGGCTGCCCTTTGGACCGACTCGCGCTACTTCCTTGCCGCCGAGCAGCAGCTTGCCAGCACCGAGTTTCAGTTGATGCGAGAGCGTATGGAGGGCACACCAGGCATTGCCGAGTGGATAGCAGCCGAGCTATCAGATGCCGACAGCACCGAGATTGGCGTCGACGGAATGTGCATGACCTACGCCGATGTGTCCGACCTCAAGACCGAGCTTAAGCATAATGGAGGCATAACCGTGCGCACCAACCTCGACATCCTCGACCGCGTGTGGACCGACCGCCCCTCCGTTCCGCTCAACCCGGTACGCATCCAGCCGCTTGAGTATGCCGGCGAGTCGTGCCGCGACAAACTCGGCAGAATACGCAGCAGCCTGTTGCGCCGTGGAGCCGGCGGCCTGCTGATGACCCAACTGGACGACATAGCCTGGACATTGAACCTCCGTGGCACCGACGTACATTGCACACCGGTGTTTGTGGCATGGCTCATCGTGGCAGAGGAAGTGGCTGTATTGTATATCAAGGACGAGAAGCTGTCGCCCGAGGTGATAGACTATCTCCATGCCGAGGGAGTGGCTGTCGACGACTACGACAACATTATCGACGCCCTCAACTCGTACGACGGCTATACACTGCTAATCGACCCTGCCACCACCAATTATACCCTTTCGCAGCTGCGAGGTAACTTCAACCTCGTTAGTGCGCCGTCGCCCGTGCCCGAGATGAAGGCTGTTAAGAATGAGGTAGAGTGCAACGGCTTCCGCAACGCTATGCTGCGCGACGGCGTGGCAATGGTCAAGTTTCTTAAGTGGCTTGAGGAGGCAGTGCCAAGGGGCGGCGAGACCGAGTTGTCCGTAAGCGCCAAGCTGCGCCAGCTGCGTGCCGAGCAGCCGCTGTTTATGGACGAGTCGTTCGACACCATAGCCGGCTACGAGGAGCACGGCGCCATTGTTCATTACGAACCATCGCCCGAGAGCGATGTAGCCTTGCGTCCCGAAGGCTTCCTCCTGCTCGACAGCGGAGCGCAGTATCTCGACGGAACCACCGACATAACCCGTACCATACAGCTCGGTGCGGTATCCGACCTTCACCGCCGTGTCTACACCTTGGTGCTCAAGGGCCATCTGTCGTTGCAGAATCTCTGCTTCCCCCGTGGCGCGGCAGGCACCCAGCTCGATGCCGTGGCACGTGTGGCAATGTGGCGCGACGGCATGAACTTCATGCACGGCACGGGTCATGGCGTAGGTTCGTACCTCAGTGTGCACGAGGGTCCTCACCAAATACGCCAAGAGTATCGTCCCGCCCCGATGCTTGAGGGCATGACCGTAACCGACGAGCCAGGCCTTTATCTTGCCGGAAAGTTTGGTGTGCGCATAGAGAACACGCTTCTCACCGTGCCTTATCTCACTACCGAGTTTGGCCGCTTCCTACGTTTCGAGCCTCTCACCCTATGTCCTATCGACACTCGCCCCATTGTCGTGGATATGCTGTCTGCCGAAGAGCTCGCCGTGCTTAATGCTTACCACCAGATGGTGTACGAGCGATTGTCGCCAATGCTGGATGCCGAGCACCGGGCTTGGTTGGCGGCAAAGACCCGCAATCTGTAGCTGTTGAGGGGGATATTGCAAGCCGTTAGGTATTTTTAATACTAAAACATTGGCATAAATGTTCCCCACAACACCAAAAAATAGTATATTTGCAAGCATTTAATACTACCATAAACAAACTAAAACGGTTAGAATCTAACAAATCTAAAAATATACCATTATGAAACTGAATTTAAGTTCGCAGATTGTATTGAACAAGGTGCCCGAGCAGTACTACCGCCCACGCACGGCAGTAGAGCGTTCGGAGATAACCCGTTGTGAGAAAATCTTTACCGACATCTACCCCAAGGTAGAGGAGGCGGCAGCCGTTATAGCCAACACCGTTGAGGCAGAGATAAAGCGCGCCAAGGACGCAGGCCGTAAGTGCGTGCTCGCTTTGGGTACAGGTTTGTCACTCACACCAGTATACACCGAGCTTATCCGTCGCCATAAGGAGTGCGGCTTGAGCTTCGACAATGTTGTTGTGTTCAATGCCTACGAGTACTTCCCATTGTCGGCAGACAGTCGCCACAGCGCGTTAGGTCAGCTCCGTGAGCGCCTGCTCGACCATATCGACATCAAAGCCGAGAACATACATACACCCGACGGCTCAATATCTCAGGACGAGGTAGTAGAGCATTGCCACGCCTACGAGCAGCTAATAGCAGCCGAGGGCGGCATCGACATCGCCCTCCTCGGCATAGGCCGTATGGGCAACATTGCCACCAACGAGCCGGGTTCTACCTTATCGTCTACCAGCCGCATCATCCTTATCGACCAGATGTCGCGCGACGAGATGACCAACAGCTTCGGCACACAGGAACAGGTGCCGCCATGCTCTATCACCATGGGCATCCACACCCTGCTCTCTGCCCACAAGCTCTTTATCACGGCATGGGGCGAGGAGAAGTCGGACATCGTGGAGAAGATTGTAGAAGGTCCTATCACCGACGCCGTTCCGGCATCGTTCATCCAGACCCACAACGACGCCAAGTTCTTTATCGACCTCTCGGCAGCCAGCAAGCTTACACGTATCGTGCATCCGTGGCTCGTAACCAACTGCGAGTGGAACGACAAGACCATCCGTGCGGCTGTGGTTTGGCTGTGCCAGTTGAAGCAGAAGCCTATCCTCAAGCTCACCAACAAGGACTACAACGAGAACGGTCTTTCTGAGCTTCTTGCCCGCTTCGGCTCGGCATACAACTGCAACATCAAGATATTCAACGACCTTCAGCACACCATTACAGGCTGGCCTGGCGGCAAGCCAAACGCCGACGACACCAACCGTCCGGAGCGTGCGCTGCCAGCCATGAAGCGAGTTATCGTCTTCTCGCCGCACCCCGACGACGACGTTATCTCTATGGGTGGCACCCTGCGCCGCCTTGTTCAGCAGAACCACGACGTGCATGTGGCTTACGAGACATCGGGAAACATCGCTGTGGGCGACGAGGAGGTTACACGCTTCATGCACTTTGTCAACGGCTACAACCAGCTGTTCTGCAACAACGAGGATAAGGTTATAAAGAAGATGTATGCCGACATCAAGGCTTTCCTTGCCCAGAAGAAGCCGTCGGATATGGATACACCGGAGGTTCGCACCATCAAGGGTCTTATCCGCCGTGGCGAGGCCCGCACAGCTTGTACCTACAACGGTGTGCCTCTCAGCCACGTACACTTCCTCGACCTGCCGTTCTACGAGTCGGGCAAGATAGAGAAGCTGCCTATGGGCGAGAAGGATGTCGAGATTGTGCGTGCTCTCTTGCAGAAGGTTAAGCCACACCAGATATACGTGGCAGGCGACCTTGCCGACCCTCATGGCACACACCGCAAGTGTACCGACGCTGTTCTGGCAGCCATCGACCTTGAGAAGGAGGCTGGTGCCAAGTGGCTCGACGACTGCCGTATATGGATGTATCGTGGCGCTTGGGCAGAGTGGGAAATCGAGAACATCGAGATGTGCGTGCCTATGTCGCCAGAGGAGCTTCGCGGCAAGCGCAACTGTATCCTCAAGCACTCGTCGCAGATGGAGAGCGCACCGTTCCTCGGCAACGACGAGCGTCTGTTCTGGCAGCGTGCCGAAGACCGCAACCACGCCACTGCCGAACTTTACCACAGCCTCGGCTTGGCTTGCTATGAGGCCATGGAGGCTTTCGTGCGCTATATTCCTTAAGAAAAATCGTGTCGTGAGACACCGTTCCAATAAATAAATTTGTATATCCTAAGAAGAGGGGGCTGCGTCGGTTTAGGCGCAGCCCCCTTGCTATATATAAAGGTATTCCTATATTTTGACCAGCATTATTGGACGATTAGAACAATATAGTGGTAGCGGAGATTAAAAAAAAGACGATAAATGTCTTTCTGTTTAAGAATTTTATCTTAACTTTGCACTTATCAATACAAATTGCAAACGACAATAACTATTGAAGACAATTAACTCTATTGTTAAACATTAAAACTTAAATGTATGAAGAAATTATTTCTCATGGCAGTAGTGATGCTCGCTTCTGTAGCATCTTATGCACAGCACGCAGTAGGCTCTTTCACATTGCAGCCTAAGATTGGTATGAACATCGCCGACCTCACAGACGCTGATGATTCTGACGCTCGCATTGGTTTGGCAGCAGGTGCTGAGTTTGAGTATCAGGTAACAGATATGATTAGCGTTAGCTTCGGTGCTCTCTATTCTATGCAGGGATGCAAGTATGACGACGTAACTGTAAAGCTCGACTATATCAACGTTCCTATCCTTGCCAACGTATATGTAGCCAAGGGTTTTGCCGTTAAGCTCGGTTTGCAGCCAAGCTTCAAGGTAAACTACAAGTATAGTGGTAAAGGTGCAAGTTTTGATGGCGACGAGATGGATTGGGCTCCTAAGGCAAAGGGTGTAGACCTCTCTATCCCTGTAGGTGTTTCGTACGAGTATCAGAACTTCGTTCTCGACGGTCGTTACAACTTCGGTGTAACAAAGGCGTTCGACTCTAAGGCAGAGAAGAGCAAGAACAGCGTGTTCCAGATTACTCTCGGCTACAAGTTCGATCTCTAAGATATCCCGTTTTTTTTAAGATATCCCGTTTCTTAAAAAGATATGCCAGGATGTGAGCAATGCTCCGTCCTGGCTTTTTTTGTGTTCCAACTAAGGCTTAATTGGTCGGTCATTAAGGCTTAATTGGTTGGTCATTAAGGCTTAATTGGTCGGTCAGTAAGGCTTAATTGGAATGTCGTTAAGAGATTGTTGTTCGTGTAATGGTCGTTAATGTTCTGTTCGTGTAATGGACGTTAATGGTTTATTCGTGTAATGGACGTTAATGGAGTGTTCGTATAATGGTCGTTAATGGTTTAATCGTGTAATGAGCGTTAATATTGTATCTTGAACGTTGCTTGAGCTGCGAGGAGCGTCGCCACCAGGAGCGTCGCCGCCTCGGCGACGAACAACTAACATTACCACCCCTCTTATGGAACGGCGAACTCCTGTTCGCCGCACAAGCTACGCTTACAATAAATCATTAACGCTCATTACACGATTCAATCATTAACGACAAAAACACGTTTTATCTGCCACTCTGCAACCATTGCCCGTAATTCGTCTCTAACCCTCTATTTCTCAACGTGTTACCCGGGTTGCAGATGCCTCGTTTTATCTGCAACCATCTGCAACCATCTGCCACCCTTGTTTTATTTGTTGCCCTTGTTTTATTCGTTGTCTTTTTTTATTCGTCGCCGAGGCGGCGACGCTCCTGGTAGCTCCAAGTGTCAACCTACAAGTTAGGGTGGCAGATGAGCAACCATCTGCCACCCTATCTGCCACCCTGTAACTCATAGATATACAACGTGTTACAGCGATTTTGACCCAAAGGTTGCAGATGGCAGATGAAAAAAACATTTATTTTTGATACACCTCTATGGCTTGTGCGGCAATGCAAGGCGGTATGAGCGGCGATGGGTCCTCGCCACGTCTGATGATATCGCGTACCTCCGTGCTGCTAACATCGTATAGCCCCGTGTCTACAAGCTTTACTGTAGGCGGAAGCGAGGCGGTGTTGATGTCGTAGCCACGTCGTGGGTATATGCGGATGGGGTAGTGGGCTATGATGTCGTCGGCGTGATACCAGCGGTCGAACACCAGCCAGTTGTCCGCCCCGATAAGCAGGCAGAACTCGCGGTCGGGATAGTCGTGCGACAGGTGCTGTAGCGTGTTCCACATATACGAGGGGCGCGGAAGGCGGAACTCGTAGTCGGACACCTCAATGCCCTCAATTCCCTCCACCGCACGTCGCGTCATATCGAGACGCAGGCTGTCGTCCAATAGGTCGGCAGCCTGCTTAAGTGGGTTTTGTGGCGACACCATAAGCCACACCTCGTCTATGGCACCAAGGCTTAGCATAGCCTTTGCAATGGCGATGTGGCCGTTGTGTATGGGGTTGAACGACCCCCCGTAGATGCCCGTCCTTATCATCCCAAGAACTCCTTGATGATGCCGAGCGTTTCTTCTACGGCGCGGTCGAGGTCGTCGTTCACTACGATGCGGTCGAACTTAGAAGCGAACGACAGCTCAAACTCGGCACGTGCTATGCGCTGCTCGATAACCTCGGGCGCGTCGGTGGCACGACCGGTAAGGCGCTTGCGCAACTCTTCTATAGAAGGCGGCTGTATGAAGATGCTAAGGGCGCGGTCGCCATAAAACTGCTTGATGTTGCATCCGCCCTTGACGTCGACGTCGAACACCACGTTCTCGCCACGCGCAGCCTGTGTCTCCACCTGCTGCTTAAGTGTGCCGTAGAAGCGGTCGGTATATACCTCCTCGTATTCGAGGAACTCGTCGTTGGCTATGCGCTGCTTAAACTCCTCGGGAGAGAGGAAGAAATACTCTACACCATTCTGCTCTGTGCCACGCGGGGCGCGTGAGGTGCAAGATATTGAGAATGCGAGATGCAGCTCCGGGTGCTGCATCAGTCGGTTGATAATTGTGCTTTTGCCGCTGCCTGATGGAGCGGAGAATATTATAAGTTTGCCCATGTTGGGAGTTTTGAGTTTTGAATTGTTTACAATGCGTTCAGCACCTGTTCCTTAATCTGCTCCAGCTCATCCTTCATCTTCACCACGATGTTCTGCATCTCGGCGTTGTTGCTCTTCGAACCGGTTGTGTTAATCTCTCTACCCATTTCCTGGGCGATGAATCCGAGCTTCTTGCCCTGGCCATGACCCTCGTTCATAGTCTCGCGGAAGTAGTTGAGGTGGTTGGCAAGGCGCTGCTTCTCCTCGCTGATGTCAAGTTTCTCGATGTAGTAGATAAGCTCCTGCTCAAGGCGGTTCTTGTCGTACTCCACGTCTGGTATCTGCTTCAATCCGTCGACGATGCGTGTGCGTATCTTCTCGACACGGGCCTTCTCGTACGGCTCAATGCTGTGGAGCAGCTGCTCGATGTTGTCCACCTTCTCGGCAAACTTCTTCTGCAAGGCAGCTCCCTCCTGTGTGCGGAATGCCACAAGCTGGTCGATAGCCTCGTCTACGGCTGCGCGTGCAACCTTCCACTCATCCTCTTCAAGAGTCTCAACCTCCGTCTTTGCCGTAACGTCCGGCATACGCATAAGCGTGACAAACCAGTCTTCAGGCTCCGGGATGTTGCAGCGCTGTGCAATGGCCTTAATCTGCTGGCAGTAGTTCTCGGCTACAGCAGCGTTTATCACCGTTGCGTCGCTTGCGGCATCCTTCTCAATCCAGATGGCAAAGTCGACCTTGCCACGCAGCACACGCTGCTGTATGGCTTGGCGAATCTCCATCTCCTTCTCGCGATATAGCGGAGCTATGCGTGTGGACAGGTCGAGAGCCTTGCTGTTGAGCGACTTGATTTCGACATTAATTTTCTTTCCGTTGTAGACTGCGACAGACTTGCCGTAGCCAGTCATTGATAATATCATATCTTATGTGTGTATAAGTTATCTTGTTAGTGTATAAGCAGGCATTAGGCTTTGGCACCCAATGTGGATGCAAAAATACTTATTATTTTCCAAAGTAATGCCTATTTTGTCGCCAAAATAATCGTCTATTCGGCCGAATTGTGCTATCTTTGCATCCACATATATGTAAGAAGAGGCAAACTGTTAGCCGTAGGGCGTTATTTTTTGTGTTAAAGCCCAGACGGTTAGGAGCTATGAGCCTCGTATTGAACTGATAATTATTTTTAGGATGTCGTGTATTTTGAATATTGACACGAGCACCAATGTGTGCTCTGTAGCCGTTAGTCAAGACGGCGCTTGTATTTTCTCCAAAGAAGACCATGACGGACCCAACCATGCCGTCAATCTCGGTACTTTCGTCGACGAGGCCATGTCGTTTGCCGACAGCCACGCCATACCGCTTGATGCCGTAGCCGTAAGCCAGGGACCTGGCTCGTACACCGGCTTGCGCATAGGCGTGTCGATGGCAAAGGGCATCTGCTTTGGCCAGGACCTCAAGCTTATCTCGGTGCCCACACTGGAGCTTATGGCTGTGCCGGTGTTGCTGCGCGAGGAGGTGGAGGAGGGCGCCCTGCTGTGCCCGATGATAGACGCACGCCGCATGGAGGTATACTCGGCTGTGTACGACCGCGCCCTTAAAGAGGTGCGTGGCATACGTGCCGACGTGGTAGACGCCGACACATATAAGGAGTATCTCGACCGCGGACCTGTCTACTTCTTCGGCAACGGCGCCGAGAAGTGTATGGAGGTGATAAACCATCCCAACGCGCGCCTTATCAAAGGTGTGGAGCCACTTGCCAAGTGGATGTATCCGCTGGCAGAGCGTCGAATAGCACAGGAGCAGTATGAGGATGTGGCCTACTTTGTGCCCTTCTACCTCAAGGACTTCGTTGCAAAGGAGTCGAAGAAGCTGCTGTAGCCCCACCATGTACGGCAGGCTGTGCATAAAGCCTGCCCCTAACCCCGTAACAAAGAAAAAGAAACGTATGAATATAAAAGGACTCGATTATAACACCCAGCGCGAGCGCCTTGTGCTGCCCGAGTATGGACGCGAGATACAGCAGATGGTAGACCATTGTGTGGCTCTGCCCACACGTGCCCAGCGACAGCGCTGTGCCGCGACCATCGTGCGCGTGATGGAGCGTATGGTGCCGCGTACAGGCGACTACAACGACCTCCAACACAAGCTGTGGGACCATCTGGCACTGATGAGCAACTTCAAGCTCGACATCGACTATCCCGTCGACATAGAGCAGGCACACAAGATGATGCAGAAGCCAAAGCCTATGGCTTATCCGATGAAACGCATACCCGTGCGCCACTATGGCAACATGATGTTTGAAGTGCTCGGCATGCTTAAGGATATGCCGCAGGGACCAGGCCGCGAAGAGCTTGTGCGACTGGCTGCCAACCAGATGAAGCGCGACCTTGTGCTGTGGGGACACGGCTCAAGCGACAACGAGAAGGTGGCATCCGACATGGCTCGATATACCGACGGAAAGGTGCAGCTCGACCTCGGCTCCTTCCGCTTCGAGCGCTTTGTGCCAGAGGCACGAGGCACGGAGAAGAAACAACGCAGACGCAAGTAACATATACCCATAACACACTATAATAGGCCTATGGAATCGTTTATCATTGAAGGCGGACACCCCCTAAGCGGAACCATCACACCACAAGGTGCCAAGAACGAGGCGCTTGAGGTTATTGCGGCTACGCTGCTCACCGCCGAACCTGTAAGAATAAGCAATATACCCGACATCCTCGATGTCAACAACCTTATAAAGCTGCTCGCCGATATAGGCGTGAAGGTAACACGCAACTCGCGCAACGACTACACCTTCCAGGCAGACAACCTCAACCTCGAGTTTCTTGCAAGCGACGAGTATGTGCACAAGTGTGCCGCGCTGCGTGGCTCGGTGCTGCTGATGGGTCCGCTGCTCGGTCGCTTCGGTCGTGCCATGGTGGCTCAGCCGGGTGGCGACAAGATAGGACGCCGACGTCTCGACACCCACTTCCTCGGCTTCAAGAACCTTGGAGCCAAGTTTATCAACGACGAGGAACGCAAGGTGTACACTATAGAGGCAAGCAAGCTCAAGGGTACATACATGCTGCTCGACGAGGCGTCGGTTACAGGTACAGCCAACATCATTATGGCGGCTGTGTTTGCCGAGGGCACCACAACCATATACAACGCAGCCTGCGAGCCCTACATACAGCAGCTGTGCCACATGCTCAACAGCATGGGAGCCAATATCTCGGGCATTGCCTCCAACCTCATAACCATAGTTGGCGTAAAGCAACTGCATGGTGCCAAGCACCGCATCCTGCCCGACATGATTGAGGTAGGCTCCTTCATCGGCATGGCAGCCATGGTGGGCGAGGGCGTGCGCATCAAGGATGTGCAGCTTAAGCACCTCGGCATCATACCCGACACCTTCCGCCGCCTGGGCGTAAAGCTTAAGATTGAGGGCGACGACATCATCGTGCCAAAGCAGCCACACTAT
>USCM01000031.1 GCA_900553155.1 uncultured Prevotella sp.
TAAGCCGCACGGACACCACGCCGCCAATACCGCAAACGTTAAGCGCTACATCGACTTTGCCGCAAAGCATGGCATAGAGGGAGTGCTGGTTGAGGGATGGAACGAAGGATGGGAAGACTGGGAAGCCTACTTGCGCAACAGGCAGTTCAGGTTCGACCGCGCTTACCCCGACTTTGATGTGGACGGGCTTCACAAGTATGCCGCCTCAAAGGGTGTGCAGCTTGTCATGCACCACGAGACGTCTGCCAATGCAGCCGACTATGATGTACAGCTCGACCGCGCTCTGCAGTTTATGGTAGACAATGGCTATCACGCCGTAAAGACAGGATATTGTGGACAGGTGATACCAAGGTCGGAAAACCACTCGTCGCAGTGGATGGTAAACCACTATCTGCACGTGGCAGAGCGTGCCGCCGACTATAAGGTGATGGTCGATTCGCACGAGGCGGTACGTCCAACAGGTCTTTGCCGCACTTGGCCCAACTGGTTGGCGCAGGAGTCGGCACGCGGTACCGAGTTTGAGGCAATGGGCGGAAACCCTGTCGACCATACCACCATTCTGCCCTTCACACGTCTTATGGGAGGTCCGATGGATTACACCCCCGGTATCTTCCAGACCGACCTGAGCTACTATAAGGGCAGCAACCACGGCAAGGCACGCACCACGCTGTGCCGACAGCTGGCTCTGTACCTAACGATGTACTCGCCTATGCAGATGGTGGCGGATGTGCCCGAATCGTATGAGAGGTTTGCCGATGCCTTCGAGTTTATAAAGCAGGTGCCCGTAGACTGGGACCACTCGCAATATCTTGAGGCTGAGCCAGGCGACTATATCACCGTGGCACGCTGTGCAAAGCATACAGGCGACTGGTATGTAGGCTCTACAGTGGACGAGAACGGACACCGCTCGGTGCTCAAGCTCAACTTCCTCGACCCGCACACACAGTACATCGCTACCGTATATGCAGACGCAAAGGATGCCCACTGGGACACCAATCCGCAGGCATACGTAATAAAGAAAGGTGTGGTAGACGCCAAGTCGGTAGTGGATATAACCTCTGCGTCGGGTGGCGGATTTGCCATTAGCATCGTCAAGGCATCCAAGGCGGATGTCAAGGGCATGAAGGCTCTGCCTCGCCGTATAAACTAAGCCTTCGACCGGCAAGCTAAAGCCAAGGCTTATAAACAAAAAGTAGAACAAATAAACAATACACTACAAGGATATGAACCATAACCTTAAAACCTTAGCATTAGGCACCGTGCTCTGCACCACGCTTCTAAGCATGGCATCATGCGGCGACGAACTGCCCGACCCGATAGTGCTGCCACGCACATTGGTGGACATACACACCGACTGGAGCGGCATAGATGCACAGCAACGGCCACAGCAGTACGTGCTCTCTGTCAACGGCGACAACTACAACGTAGCGTCGGACACATATCAGATGGAGCTTAAGTCGAACCGCGACTATACGTTCCTGGCATACGTTCCGGTGTTGGGGGTTGACGTGAACGACGGCATAGCCACGGTTAAGGCAGCCTCGCACAACACAGGCAATGCCGAAGCAATAAGCGGAACACCCTCCACCTTCTATTGTGCGTCGCAGACAATAACATCCCTAACGGGCGACAAGACAAGCCTTACGCTGCCCATACAGCAGACAACACGACAGCTCAATGTGTCGCTTAAGGCCAAAGTTACGTCTACCGACGGCAGCGCAGTGGTGCAGGGAGGCTACGCCATCCTTTCCAAAGCAATGGCAACATACAATATGTACACATCCATTGCGTCTACTGCGGTTGAGGCTGTGTCCGACTTCAGTGTCAATGCCACAACAGGAACAATAACGGCACCCTTCAATGTCTTTGCGCTCGACCTCAGCAAGGATGTAACCGTGCAGTTTGTGCTGTTCCTATCGGACGGTACACAGCAGCGTCTTGAGACGTCGATAGGCAACTTTGTAGCCAACTTCAACGACGGCTCTCACTCTACCATTGACATTGGAGGCAAGGTAAGTGTGGACGGATTGAACCCATCTGTAACCAACTGGACCATTGTTGACATGGGCGTTATCACTCCTTACGTATGCCAATAAGCCACAAAACGCACACCAACAAGTCTCTTATAAAGATACATTAAAACAATAGCAGAACAATAATAACTAAAAATACAGATTATGAACAAGTCATCATTTATGCTTTTTGCAATGGCAGGCGCTATGACCCTTGCCTCTTGCAGCAACGAAGAAGTAAACGGCAGCGATACCAAGAACGCCCAGTTGCAGGTTGTTGCCAACATCGCCTTGCCGCAGACACGTGCCTTTGACGACCAGTGGAACGCTGGCGACCAGATTGGTATATACACCCTTAAGGCTGGTACAACCGACATTGATGCCGCCGACAACCTTGCCTACCGCAACACTCTGACAGATGGCTGGGCGGCAAATGCCAGCTTTGCACCTACCGGAAAGGCTGCCAACCTGCCCGACGACGGCAGCAAGGTGGACGTTGTGGCTTACTATCCGTACAGCGCAACAGCTGCAGCTGGCGTGGTGGAGCTTGATGTGCAGAAGCAGGACAACCAGGCTCTCATAGACCTTCTTGGTGCAAAGGCAGCGGGTGTGAGCGCCGATGCGCCACAGGCTGTGCTCAACTTCAAGCATAAGCTTACAAAGATATTTATGAAGGCCACTGCCGAGGACGGCTCTTCGCTGTCCGACCTCAAGGCTTATATCAAGGGTATGTACACCAAGGTGTCGTACAGCGCCTTTGCCGACGAGCTTAGTATGGTGTCTGGCGACACCAAGAAGGAGGTGGAGATGCGCTCGGCAGACGGTTCGAGCTACCGCTATGTTGAGGCTATCGTGCTGCCTAACATTGATGGCAACGATGCCGCAACACGCAACATCGAGTTCGAGCACAACGGTAAGGTGTACAAGGCAGCCATCTCTGCCGACGTTAAGTTTGAGTCGGGCAAGAAGTATGTGTACAACGTTACGTTCACAGCTACCGGCGTTAAGATAGAGGGAGCAGGCATAACCAACTGGGAAGAGGTAACAGGCGACGACGTTGTGGTTGTGCCTGGAGGCGAGGCTCAGTATCATTTCAACGACGTCTACGCCGTTGGCGATGCCACACCTAATGGTTGGTCCATCCCAAACTCGGTTAAGTTTGACAAGGTAGACGACAACACCTACACCGCAACAATCGTCCTTAAGGAAGGCGAGATGAAGTTCCCGCTCAGCATCAACAACGGCTTTGAATGCGACTATATTATGCCTACCGAGCCCGGTGTGGGTCTGTCTCATTCAGCCTGCATGCTCGTTAAGTACCCCGACACTCGCGACTACAAGTGGAAAGTTTCGGCAGCCGAGGCAGGCACTTACACCATTGTGCTTGACGTTAAGAACATGACTATGACTGCCACAAAATCGGAGTAAATAAAAGTAGTAAATAAAAGTAGTAAATAAAATAAGACAGATATAATGAGAAGGTTTCTTTTGTTGATAGTTTCGTTGTTGGCTGTAGCCACCGGCTTTGCCTTCGACTGCCAATCACCTGGCGGCAAGGTAAAGCTGCATGTGGAGCTGACGCCTTCGGGGCAGCCGCAATACAGCTTGACGTACAAGGGTAAGACGGTTATAAAGCCGTCTACCCTTGGCTACGAACTTATTGCTGCCGACAACCTGATGGACGGATTCAGCGTGCAGACAACACAAACGAGCACGTTTGACGAGACATGGCATCCCGTGTGGGGCGAGACCAAGGACATACGCAACAACTATAACGAGCTGTTTGTTGCCCTTAAGCAAGACCGCACAGGCCGCTTGATGAACCTGCGCTTCCGTGTATACGATTATGGTATGGGTCTGCGCTACGAGTTTCCGCAGCAAACCAATGCCTACTTCCTTGTTAAGGAAGAGCATACACAGTTTGCGCTTACCGGCGACCACAAGGCTTGGTGGTTGCCCGGCGACTATGACACGCAGGAGTACAGCACCGTGACATCGCGTCTCTCGGAGATACGCAAGCTCTTCCGGGCATCTATCTCGGACAATGCGTCGCAGACACAGTTCTCCGAAACGGGTGTGCAGACATCGCTGCAGATGAAGACCGACGACGGTCTTTACATCAACCTGCATGAGGCAGCGTGTGTAGACTATCCTACAATGCACCTCAATCTGGACGATAAGAATATGGTGTTCGAGTCGTGGCTCACCCCCGACAGCCAGGGTTTCAAGGGATATATGCAGACCCCGCGCACCTCGCCGTGGCGCACGGTGCTTGTAAGCGACGATGCCCGAGACATGCTCTCGTGCAAGCTTACGCTCAACCTCAACGAGCCTTGCAAGATAGAGGACACTTCGTGGATACACCCCGTGAAGTATTGCGGTGTGTGGTGGGAGATGATTTGCGACAAGAAGTCGTGGTCGTACACCGACGAGCTGCCCTCTGTGGTGCTCGGCGAGACCGACTATACCAAGGTTAAGCCTAACGGCAGACATGGTGCCACCAACGAGCGTGTGCGCCAGTACATCGACTTTGCCGCCAAGAACGGACTCGACGAGGTGCTGGTTGAGGGTTGGAACGAAGGTTGGGAAGACTGGTTCGGACATTCAAAGTTTCATGTGTTCGACTTCCAGACACCTTATCCCGACTTCGACATCAAGGCTCTCAACGACTATGCCCACTCTAAGGGCGTGAAGCTGATGATGCACCACGAGACGTCGGGTTCGGTTATGAACTACGAGCGCTACCTCGAGCTAGCCTATAAGCTTATGAACCGCTATGGCTACGACGCCGTAAAGAGCGGCTATGTGGGCAACATCATTCCGCGTGGCGAGCACCACTACTCGCAGATAATGAATAACCACTACCTCTACTGCGTAACCGAGGCTGCCAAACATCATATTATGGTGAACGCGCATGAGGCTACACGCCCCACCGGTTTGTGCCGCACATGGCCCAACTTGGTAGGCAACGAGTCGGCAAGAGGTACCGAGTACGAGAACTTCGCGGGCAATAATCCCGACCATACGGTTATCCTGCCGTTCACACGTTTGCAGGGCGGACCTATGGATTACACCCCGGGCATACTTGAGACGCAGATCGGAACATGGAAGGAAGGGTCCAAATCGTATGTGCACACAACGCTTTGCGGACAGCTTGCGCTGTATCTTGTGATGTACTCGCCGCTGCAAATGGCTGCCGATCTGCCCGAGAACTATGCCAAGTACGACGACGCCTTCCAGTTTATACGCGACGTGGCGGTAGATTCACGATACATCGAGGCAGAGCCTGGCGACTACATCACAGTGGCTCGACGTGCCAAGGGAACCGACAACTGGTTTGTTGGAGGAAAGTGTGATGAGAACGGACACCGTGCCGTTGTAAAACTCGACTTCCTCGACCCGGGTCGCCGTTACGAGTGCACTATATACAAGGATGCGCCCGATGCCGACTACGAGAAGAACCCCAAGGCATACGTCATAACCCGTCGAACCGTTAAGCGTGGACAGACCATAAAGGTGGATGAGGCACGTGGCGGCGGCTTTGCCGTTTCGCTTAAGGCTCTATAATGATTTTCACTGCAAGCGTTTAGTGCAAACGCTTGCAGTGAAAATCATGTTAAAAGTATAGCACTTTTAAGCCTGCGATAAGTAATAATGTGTATTTTAGCAGACTGAAAAGTTCAAATTACCTTCATTTAGTAGTGCTAAATGAACCAACATAATAAATTGTAGATAACTAAAAAATGAATCTTTAAAAGAATCTTATTTATGAAGAGAGTTTACTTTACTTTGACATTGATGTCCCTGTTTGGTGGACTTAATGCCTTTGCCCAGACCTACACAACCGAAGGTGGTGTTAGATATGGCTTGATGCAGGACAATAAAACTTGTATCGTCATCGGTGATGCCGGTGCAACGGGTGATATTACATTCAAGAAAGAAGTAGAGATTAATGGCAATAAATATACCGTAACTGGTGTATGTGGATCTGGGGATTATTCTTCTGAGGCAACCGACCAGAAGAAAGGTTTCAGTGATAATGCCAATATAACAAGCATTACTTTTGAGGAAGGCTCGCAAATAACATGGATTGGCGACCATGCCTTTAAATCTTGCTCAAAGCTTAAGACCATCAATAATGTACCGGATGGCTTGAACTTTATAAACACATGGTGTTTTGAGGCTACTGCTTTAGAGTCGGTTGATTTGTCGAATACAAATCTTCAATATTTACCTAATGGCTGTTTCTATAATTGTGCGCAACTTAAGGATGTTAAGTTGCCGTCAACCTTGACAACTCCTAATAGTGGTGGATGGGTGGAAGCAGATGACGCTAAATATGGAAAGTCGGCTTTCCAGAAAACGAAGATTGAAAGCATCGACTTGTCCAATACCCAGCTTAAATCATTGGGCGATTATATGTTTGCTGAGTGTCCAAACCTTAAGACAGTCAAGTTGCCAAGTACGTTGAAGTATATATGGAACCATGCGTTTTACAATTCAAGTCTTTCTTCTATAACGCTTCCTCCTTCTTTGTTGAAGATAAATGAGTGGGCATTTCAGAATACGCATCTCGCAAATGTTGTTATACCAACAAATTGTAGTCGTATTGAGCAGGGAGCGTTTAGTGATAATGTCAACTTGACAACTGTCGTAGTAAATGGTAGTGTGTGCTATTTGGCAGTTAATGCATTTGCTAAATGTCCTACCCTTACGGATGTTTATATTACATCTAAAAACGAACCATTTGCAGAATGTTATGGTTTCCCATTCGATAATAATCCCAAAGTTCATGTAATGAAGGATTATGTTGATACTTTCTCTGGACTAAGGACAACAGAAGGTAAGAACCCTTGTAACACTACGAACTTTGACTCCAAATTCTCCATTACTCTTAACAAGGAGTGGACAACGTTCAGCAGTGCATACAATCTCGACTTCTCAAGCGTTGAAGGCTTGACAGCTTATGCCGCTAAGTATGATGAGACAAAAGACGCGGTAGCTCTTACACCGGTAACGAGAGTGGCGGCTAATCAGGGTCTTATCCTTAAGGGTAAAGCAGGCACGACCTACACATTGTCTATCCTTGGATCGAGACCAACTGGAGTTGTAATAGTAGGATACAACCAGCTTGTTGATTGTGTTGATGCTGTTTGGTCTTCAAACCGCGATAAGGACTACTTCTTGCATAATGGCGAATTCGTGAAGTCGACTAACGATGGTTGGGCACTTCCAGGCAAGAGCTTCTTGTATATTAGTGGTGGACGTACCAATAAAAGCGAGAGTCCATTGCGCGTCTACGTCGACAACACCGCTACCGCAATCAACGGCATCACCAACAACCCAGTTGTAAAGGATGATGCCTACTACAACCTCCAGGGGGTCAAGGTGCAGCGTCCACAGCACGGCGTGTTTATCCACAACGGCAAGAAGGTTGTGCTTAAGTAATGTGGACTGATAAGGTCATTAGTGAAAGATATACATATATACGATATATAATTTAAAAAGAAAGAAAATATGAAGAAGACATATCAAACACCGGTTGTCACTGCTATCGACATTGCTGTTGAGAGCCAGATACTCACTGCAAGCCTTGGCTTCGGCGATACCCCAATAGACAATCCTGGGGGGGCAGATTCTCCAGGAATGGGATACATCATGGACGACGAGGAGAACGAAGACGACGGTTCGTACTGGAAGTAATCTAAAAACACCATCACACCCAAAAGGCTGTGATGGTGTTTTTCTTTTGTACTATTTTTTTTGCTCGCTTATTCTTTTAATGTGATAAAAAGCCGTACTTTTGCAAGCATGAAACAGAATAAGATATCATTGAGCAGCAAGCAGTATGCTGTGCCGTTCGTACTCATCACCTCACTCTTCTTTATGTGGGGCTTTGCACGTGCCATACTCGACGTGCTCAACAAGCATTTCCAGAACGAGCTCGACATCACCATAACACAGTCGTCGCTCATTCAGGTTACAACCTATCTTGGCTACTTCCTCATGGCTATTCCAGCCGGACTGTTTATCAACCGACAGGGTTATAGACGTGGAGTGGTGCTCGGACTCTTGCTCTTCGGTCTTGGCTCGCTCGCCTTTATCCCTTGCTCGGCAGCCGGAACATTCTATGCCTACCTTATAGCCTTGTTCGTTATAGGCTGCGGTCTGGTGTTCCTTGAGACCTCCGCCAACCCTTACGTCACCGAACTTGGACCTAAGGAGACGGCTACCGCACGTCTCAACTTCTCGCAGTCGTTTAATGGTGTAGGCTCAATGTTTGCCACATTGGTGGTGGGCAGCTTCCTCTTTCAGGACAGCGGAGCGGGCGATGTAGGCAATGGTTCGGGCGGCAATGCCGTGGTGCCGTATGCCATCATGGGTGCCGTGGTGATGATTATAGCCATCGTCTTCGCACGTGTCAACCTGCCAGAGATACACCACGACGACGATAAGGACACACAGGAGGGCGGACACAACCTCTCGCGTCTCTTCAGCAACTCATGGTTTGTCTTCGGTCTCTTGGCGTTGCTTGCCTACGAGGTGGCTGAGATATCAATCAATTCCTACTTCATCAACTTCGTAACGGGACAGGAGTGGATGTCGGCTGCCACTGGTTCCACTATCCTTACCGTGGCTCTTGGCCTCTTTATGCTTGCCCGTTTCGTGGGTGCGGCTATCATGAGCAATATGGCGGCAGAGAAGTATCTGCTTATCTGCGCTGTGGGTTCGGTGGTGTGCATAGGCGTTATGCTGCTCGACTTTGGCAAGACAGTATCTGTGAGTGCTTTGCTGTGCAACTATATGTTTGAGGCTATCATGTTCCCGACAATCTTCTCGCTCACGCTGCGTGGATTGGGCGGACTTACCAAGAGTGCCTCGTCCATACTGATGATGACGCCGGTTGGCGGTTGCGGCTTCTTGCTTATGGGCTTGGTTGCCGACAACACCGGCAACATGGTTGTGCCGTTCTTTATCCCCCTCATCGGCTTCGCCTTCGTCCTTGCCTACGCTTACAAGTGTGTTAAGCGAGGATTTATAAAATAATCATAGGTGTTTAGCTGATATTTGCAAGAAAATGATTATCTTTGGCGACAAGATACAAAAATAGGTCAATGATGAAGAAACCAACGCTCACTACGTTCCTAATATGTGTCATTGTCGCCATACAAACTGCTATATCGTGCTCACCAACAGCCGATAACGAAGCCAAACTACGACGCGAACGACTACGCCAATTCGACGACTCAATAACGTCCCTTGTTCCATCTGTGCTCGACAGCATTAATAGTGCGATAACCCAGACACAACAAACGCTTGCCCGAAAGCAAGCCGACAACACTATAACCTCGTCCGATAGTCTAAGCTTGCAAGAGTATCGGATGTGCTTGGCACGCTACTATTGGCTGTCCGACCATCCCGAGAAAGCCGATACTATCGTGCAGGATATCGTCAACTTTGTACGCCGACAGGACGGCGGCTACTACGATAAACACAAGGTGTGCAGCACCGAAAGGCTCAACGCCCTTATGGCTAACGCCCTTCAGCTGCAGGCTGCACGCAACCACAACTTCCACCGCGAACCCAAACAGACTCTCGATATGTACACCGAGTCGTACCGACTCCTGCTCCATAGCGATGTAAAGGAGGCGCTGCCTAAGGCTTGCGCCAACCTTGCCGACGCCTATATCCAGGTGAACGACATACCAGGTGCAGCCAAGTGGTACCGACGTGCCCTCTTTCTTGTCGACTCGCTCGGCCTGCCCGAGAAGGAGAACATAACCCTCTATATGGGTTTGGCACAAATATATTTGTCGCTTCACGACTTCCACTCGGCACAAATATATTACAACGAGACCGAGCGTTATTTCCGATTGATGTCGCCGCAGATGCAGGCTTACCACATCAACAACCTCGGCAACTTCTATTATTACACCAAGGACTATGCCAAGGCGCTCGCCACCTTCAAGCGAATGGAGCGCCTGCTCATAGACAGAGGCATGGCAAACAAGTTTGATATGTACCTCTGTCGTGTCAACCTTGCCGACGTCTACTTCAACCTCGGACGCTTGGCAGAAGCCCGCCATTGCCTCCAACTGTCGGAGCCTTACTTCCGCAAGAACGGCGACGCCACCGCCCTGTACTATTGCAACACCATACATATAGGCATTGCTGCACGTGAAGGCAACGCTGCCGAGGTAGAACGGGTGCTTCGCAGCGAGCACCTCACCCACGAGATGCCCTACGCCATGGTGAACATACGCAACCAATACCTGCGCCGCTACTACGAGCAGAAGGGCAACTACCGTCAGGCTTACGCCAATCTGCAAGCCAACATAAGCTACGACGACTCGTTGGAGCACAACCGCTCTAATATGCGTTCGGCTGAGATTATGGCCCGATTCACCGCCGACACCTTGCAGCTGCACCACGACCTTGCATTAGAGCATAAGAATGCGATGATACAGACAGCCAACATGAAGACCACAGTGGCTGTATCAGTGGCTGTAGTGCTGCTCTTGTTGCTCGTGATGTGGATGATGTACATACGCAAGAAGCAGCTGCAAGACCAGGTGAACATAATGAACCTAAAGCTCAACAACGTGCGCAACCGCATCTCGCCCCACTTTATGTTCAACGTACTTAACAACAAGATACTGAAGTCGGGCAAGGAGGAAGCGTCCGAACTGATGGAGCTTGCACGCTTGATACGCACCAATCTCGATATGTCGAGTCAGCCGTTTATGTACCTTAACCGCGAACTTGAGTTTGTCGAACAATATATTAAGGTAGAGCGCTATCTGCTTGGCGACGACTTCTACTTCTGCATCAACACGTCTCCGGATGTTGATACAGCCAAGGTGCGCATACCGGCGATGTTCTTGCAGATACTTACAGAGAACGCCATAGTGCACGGACTTAAAGGACTGGAGGGACACAAGGAGCTGCATATAAGTATAAGCAGGCAGCAGGACGTAACCATAATACGTGTAAGCGACAACGGACCAGGCTTCAACGCACGCCGCGCACTGAAGAAGGGCACCGGACTTGGCATCATATCGCAGACCATTGCCGTTACCAACGAGCACAACAAGCATAAGATGCGCTTCGAGATAAAGAACCGTGAGGACGACAAGGGCAACGTTGTGGGATGCGAAGCCACACTGAAGGTGCCCGACAACATTAAAATTTAAAAACCAGACTTATGATGAACATAGTGATTGTTGACGACGAGAAGAATTGTGTAGAGGCTCTCGCCGACAAGCTTAAGCAATACGACGGCACCAATGTGGTGGGTGTGGCATACAATGGAATGGACGGGTTGAAGCTGATGAGCGAGCATAGACCCGACTTGATGTTTCTCGACGTCGAGCTGCCCGACATCTCCGGCATAGAGTTTCTTGAGCGCATCGAGGAGATAAGCGACGGCCGTTGTCGTGTGGTGATGTACACATCGCACGGCCGATATATGTTGCCGGCGTTCCGCAACAAGGCGTTCGACTATCTGATGAAGCCGATAGACGACAATGAGCTGCGCACCATATTGCGTCGTGTATGTATAGACCGACGCCCTACAAAGCCTCAGACAGCCCTTGCCGATACTTCAAACAATATGGTATCGGCATACGATGCTCTCAACAGTGACGGCATAGCCAAGCGCAACGACGGCAAACTGCTGATATATACCAACTCTGTCGACTTCTTGCTTGTGGACATACGCGACATCTGCGTCTTTACGTATAATCATGAGTTGCGTATATGGGAGGTGACGGTGTCGGGTCGTCCGGCACCGGTTAGGCTAAAGCGCAATGTAAGCAGTGATATGATTCTGGAGCTTGACGAGGCATTGGTGCGTGTAAGCCAGAAGCATATCATCAACCTTAGTTATCTTATAGAGGTGGCAGACAACACCTGCCACTTCTATCCGCCGTTCGACAAGTTGGACGACGTAAAGGTAGGGCGCCTATTTAGAAAGAAGCTTATCGACCGCTTCAGCAGTTTTTAGGCGCCTTAGTTTCCTACCCCTTAAGACGTATGCCGAAATCGCCCACTTCTATCAGTCGGCGTTTGTACAGGTCGCCCACGGCTCGCTTGTACACCTTCTTGCTCACCTGGAAGCGACGCTTGATGTCCTCGGCGTCGCTCTTGTCGCCAAGGTCGCAGGTACCGCCGTTGTCGTTGAGGTATTGCAGGAGCGTCTCCGAGAAGTCGAGAGTCTGCTGGCGACCCGTGGGTTGCAGCGTTACGTCTATCTTGCCGTCTGGTCTAACGGTGTTGATGTATCCCTTGACGCGGTCGCCCGTGTGCAGATAGCGGAACACCTGATCCTCGTAAACCAGTCCCGGGTAGCAGTTGTCTATAATCACCTTGAATCCCATCTCCGTCTTCTGCCACACCAAGAGGTCCACCTCCTGACCGTGGTTGTAGAAGGGGTGGCGCTCGCTGAAGTAGCGCTCAATCTTGGCAGATGCCATGATGCGGTACGACTCCTCGTCGATATGCACGTGCACGATGTAGCTTTCGCCCTTCTGCATGCGCTTCTTCTGTTCGCGGAAGGGGCAGAAGAGGTCCTTCATCAGTCCCCAGTTGAGGAATGCTCCATACTCGTTTACCCACGAAACTTCAAGATATGCAAAGTCGCCCACCTTGCACAGCGGGTGCTCGGTGGTAGCCACAGGACGTTCGTCCTGGTCGAGATATATAAACACTTCAAGCTCGTCGCCCGGCTTCGTGCCTTCGGGTACGTAGCGTTTGGGCAGCAGAATCTCTCCCTCGTCGCCGCCGTCGAGATACAGTCCGAAGTCAACCTCCTTGACCACGGTCATCTTGTTGTAATCACCAAGTTTTATCATATATTCTGTTTTATTTCTGTGAGTTCTGTGGGAGGTACATTTGTGGAAGGTGTATGTATTGGAGGTACATTCACAATTTTTCCGTCCTCAATATGAATAGTGCGGTCCGTAATCGAAGCTAAGTGTTCGTCGTGCGTCACGATGACGAAGGTCTGGCCGAACTTGTCCCTCAAGTCGAAGAAGAGCTGGTGCAGCTCCGCCTTGTTTTTAGAGTCGAGCGAGCCAGAAGGCTCGTCGGCGAGCACCACAGCCGGGTTGTTCACCAGGGCGCGCGCCACA
>USCM01000032.1 GCA_900553155.1 uncultured Prevotella sp.
GGTCGATGCCGGCATTGACACGCAGCGTCAGGTCCTTAAATGGTTTAGCCTCAACAAAGACGTTGCCAAGCAGGCGGTCGGTTCGTCCATGGTCTATATTCTGCAACAGCGAGTAGGGGTTGGGCTGTGTACCAAGAAGCGGGTTTACGGGATATGTGCCGGTAGCCTCGTCGTATGCCTTGATATTAGGTCCCATCTGCACTGCCGAGCGTATGATGCCCGACTTCTCGTACTGTGCCGAACCAAGCTGTGTGTTGTTGTTGTCTATTCGTGTGAGTGTAAGGTTGACGCCCATCTTGAATATATTGAGGAAACGCTGGTCGAAGTTGGTCTTCATGGTGTAGCGCTTCATACCCGAATTGCGTATGATGCCCTCATTGTCGTAATAATTGAACGATGCCATATAATGTGTGGCCTCTGTACCGCCCTGTATAGACACGTTGTGCTCTTGAATATGTCCGTTGCGGGTGATAAGACCCACCCAGTCGGTACCTTTGCCAGCAGCAGCTATCTCGGCATCTGTGTACGGACGTGTATAGGCAAGACCGTCCTTTGGCGAGGCAATGGCCTCTTCGAGGGTCTTACCTCCCCATGGTCCTACCTGGTTCTCCCATACCCAATACTCCCATGTGGAGCGGTTCTTCTCTATCATCCAATCTTTAAGAGACAGGACGTCGTACTTGTCTGAATATTTCTGGTACGAATAGTTGTACGAATAGTTTACAGTTGCCTTGCCTTCCTTGCCCTTCTTAGTGGTTACTATAACCACACCGTTGGCGGCACGCGCACCGTAGATGGCTGTGGCAGAAGCGTCCTTAAGCACCTCGATGCTCTCGATGTCGTTAGGGTTGAGGAAGTTGAGCACACCCTGTGTTCCGGCATCCATACGGTCGTTGCCGCTGCCGGGCTGGTCGAGCTTGGCTATTGGAAATCCGTCGACAATATAGAGAGGGTCGTTGGAGGCATTAACCGAACCTGCACCACGTATGAGGATGTCGAGACCGCCACCAGGCTGTGCCGAGTTCTGACGCACATAGAGACCTGCCGCCTTTCCGGCAAGCGCATGGGCTGCCGAAGCTACACCTGCAAGTGCCACGTCTTCGCCCTTGACACTCGACACGGCTCCCGTGAGGTCGCGCTTCTTCATCGTGCCATAACCCACAACCACAACGTCGTCAAGAGTTTGCGAGTCGGGCTGCATACGGCACATCATTCTGTCGGAGGCATTGGCACGCAAGGTGTTATATCCAAGATAGGTAATGGTGAGGACATTGCCCTTAGGCACATTGAGGCTAAAGTTGCCGTCAATATCGGTTATGACACCGGTGTTTGTCGCCTTATCGTATACGGTGGCGCCAATCACTGGATTGCCCATCTCGTCGAGCACGCGTCCCGTAATCTTTGTAGCCTGCTTTTTGCCTTGTTTGGATGTATTAGTGTCGTTGCTGTCGTAGATAACTATCGACTTCTCCGACACCACCTTCCACGTAAGGTCTTTGCGCCCGAGCACAGCTTTAAGCACATTGGCTACGGTTGTGTTCTTGGCGCTATAGGTAATGTCCGCCTTTCTGTCTATCGTCTTGTTCATAAACGAGAAGCGATAGGATGTCTGCCTTTCTATCGACTTGAACACTTGCTCAAGTGTGACATTCTTGACGTCGATACTTACTTTTTGGTTTTGAGCCGAGACTGCGAGAGAGCCAAGGCAGAGTGCCAACGTCAAAAGGCCCCGGTTAAGATTGGGTTTTTGTTTCATGTTCAGTACTCTTTTGTTTGTTAATAGTTATTGATATAGTTAATAGATATTCGTAGTGATATTAGTTAAGGCAATTTAAACATGAAGAAGTACCTCACATAATAGAATATTAACGTTTATTTAACATTCTTCTCCACATACACCGTCTTTCCGATGATGTGCGAGCGCAATCCACACGAAAGGTCTATTATCTCGAGATTGTTGTTAAGGTCGACAGAGCTGAGTGTTCCGGTGAACAGCTCGTGCTGGTCTACCTGGCTGTTGACAACAAACTGCTTGCGGAACTGCTGTCGCATCTGGGCAAACACTATGGACAATGGTGTGTTGCGGAACACGAGTTCCTTGCGCTGCCAAGCCAAGTCAACGTCGCAGCAGTCGAGGTTCTCTATGCTCATACGGCCTGTTGTCTTGTCGAGCACTATCTTCTGATGTGGCTTCACCACTTGCGACTCCTTAAGCATAAGCGACGTAAACGACACGCTACCCTCAACAAGCACAAGCTCGGCTTGCCTCTCCTTGTCGCGGGCATTGAGGTTGAACTTGGTGCCGAGCACCTTCACTGCCAATCCGTCGGCATCCACATAGAATGGGCGGCTCTCATCGCGCGCCACACTATAGAAGCCCTCGCCATCCATAGACACCCGGCGCTCGCTGCCACGAAACTTGCTTGGCACGTAGGTAAGGCGGGTGTTTTGGTTTACCGACACTTTGGTGCCATCGGGCAGTGTTACCGTTGCCTGCTCGCCATGACCCGTACTTACCACTATGGCATCGGCTGCCATCTGCCTATTCTCATAGTAGAGCATGCCTATTGCCACCATAGCCAATGGCAGCAACAACGCTGCCGCCATCTGCACTATGCGCAAGATACGACGGCTACGCTGTGCTGGCTGTGCCATCTGACCAGTGCCATACTGCTGACCAGCGCTATCGCCGAACAGACGGCTTGCCACACGTTGGTATAGTGCGGCACAGTGGGAGTTGTATATTGAATCGCCGGTACCGGCATTGTCTTTCTGCCATTCGGCTTCGAGCAGTGCCGCCAATTGATTGTCGTCCCTCGCCGACAGTTCGTCGCGCATCTGCTGCAGTTCGTCTGGCGTCAGGCTGTCTGTCTTGTATTTATGTATTAAGCTGTCTGTCATATTATTATTTAGCTAATGTCTGTTTGTGTGCAACATTTGTTATAATCTCTCAAACCATGGCAGGCGTTCTATCGGCACATTGATGGTTATGGTTTTGCCACCACGCCATACCTTGCCTGTGTCGTCGCGCCACTTGCCCTTGGGCAGACGCACCGTGCGCTGGTCGGCAGATGTCACTACCGGTGCTACAAGATACTTGTCGCCAAGCATATATTGGTCTACTATGCCTTCAAGTCCCTGTCCCGGGAAACTATAGTCCATTGCACGCACCATAGGCTCGCCTGTCTTTGCCATACGGCGTGCCTCGCTTAGTATATAATCGCCAAGCTGGCTGTGCCATGCGGCATATCTGCGGCAAATGTCAAGGTGATGCTTGTCGAGTATGCGCCACGGAGCTACGCTAAACTGCATCATCGGCATCATGGAATGAATCTGACAAGAACGCACAATAAGCTTTTGGTCGAACTTGTCGGGTTCTATGCCATAGAATGTTGTGAAGCTTCCGCCACCTATCATGTCGGGACAGGTATAGCCGTAGCCTTGCAGCCCGGCGGCTATCATGCCTGGCACAAGCTGCCGCACGCCAAGCCACGAATAGTCTTTGTCGCCAAGTCGCTGCACAAGCGGGGCGTTGCCCTCAAGCCAGCATGCACGCATCTCATTATATGAGAACTCGCTGCCCAACTGCGCCCACAACTGTGTTTGGGCTACATCGTACGACTTTCCGTCGTATACGTCTACCTCGTCTTCCGAATAATAGCATTGGTCGCCTGCGTCAAACTTGAATCCGTCTATGCCATATCTCTGCTGAAGGTCGGCAAACTCGTGCTTAAGATAGGCTCTTGCCTCAGGGTTGCTTAGGTCGTACACATGGCTGTAGCCGTTCCACCATGCCACCACAGCCGGCTCGTCGGTTCCCTTGCGCTTAAGGAAATAGCCTTTCTTCGCAAGGTCGCGGCCTTTCTTTGAGTCGGGCGATACAAACGGACACACCCACAGCATAACCTTGAAGCCCATATCATGCAGACTGTCTACCATTGCCTTGGGGTTAGGAAATTGCTCTGCACGAAATTCCCACACACCATAGTCTTGCTGCCAGTTGTCGTCTATCATCAACACACCTGTAGGAAATCCGTTGTCTACAATGCCCTTGGCATATTTCATCACGTCGGCTTGGTTCTGATTGTATACCAGTTCTATCCACGTGTTGTACGTAGGACGTGTGAAGAACAACTCGGGTGGTACGCTGCCTGTAGGCGGAAAGTGCTTCTGCATCACTCCACAATAGGCATCGCGAAGGGTCTTGCCATAGGTTTGCAGCTCAAAACTGCCTTTGTCGGAAGTCAGGTTTATTTGCTTGCCCTCTGCCTTCATCTTGAAAGGCCCACTGCACCATAAGCTACGTCCCTTGCTCGAAATAAGCAATGGCGACGTCTGGTTGTTAAGGTTATACTTGCGCTGGTCTATCTCTGCTTTTTTGCCGCCGCCATAGGGCATAGACAATCCCAAGCCGGTGGCAGCACCCCACCATCGCTCGCCGTCCTCAATGTTTATCTTTTCTGTAGTTTGGGCAGAAGCCACAAGTGCGCCAAAGGCTAAAGCTAATGTTAATATCTCTCTTTTCATATTTGTTCTTTGTTTTTAGGTTATTAGTATCAACCATCCTATTGTTGATTATATATAGGTATAGGCAATAGTATCTCGTCGGTATACCGAATTGTCACACAAAATTAACATAAAATAAGAAGAGAAGCACTATGGACTGTTCGGCAAGCAACTTCTTCAATGTTTTCAATCCGATACTTAGGTTGTTCTTTACCGTCTGTTCGCTAAGCGACAGGGTCTGGGCTATGTCGCGCACGGCAAGATTGTCGAAGCGCGAAAGCTCTATCACCCGCCTTTGTGTCTGCGGCAACTTGTCGAGTTGCTGGCGCACCACACGTAGAAACTCGGCATAGTCGAAGTCGGCATCGGTTGCACGGTCGCCACTTAGCCGGTCTCGGTAGTCTATAAAGTCCTCGTACACCGGGGCCTTGGCATTACGGCGCCAGGCATTTATCAACTGATGGCGTACGCTGATAAAGAGCAGAGCCTTGAGCGAATTGCGCTGACGCAACTCTGTGCGGTGGTTCCACAGCCATATAAAGGCATCTTGCACTATCTCGTCGGTCTCGTTGCGGCTCTTTGTGTATTGCAGGCAGAAAGCGTAAAGACGGGATGCGTAAAGATCGTAAATATGCCTGAATGCAAGTTGCGAGCCTTCCACAAGCATACGGATAAGCGCTGCTTCTGAAGATTCGTCCAAAGGTATGCCTTGTTTGTCTATTCTCATAGTTACGTTCCTGTTTTTTAAAAAAGCTACGGGGTATGCAGACACACATATTAAGTATGTCGACATACCCCGTCGTTTATATTGTTATTGGCTTATTACAGCTGTGCCAACTCCACTACCTTGTCTACGGCAGCCGACAGACCATCCTTGTTCTTGCCACCTGCCTGGGCAAAGTGGGGCTGACCGCCACCGCCGCCCTGGATAAGCTTGGCTGCCTCGCGTACCATCTGGCCGGCGTTGAGCGAGTGGTCCTTAACAAGGTCGTCGCTCATGGCTACGTTGAGCATTGGCTTGTCGTGAGATACGGTGCCTATAACGGCAAGCATATTCTGGGCCACTGCCTGACGGAGCTTGAACATCAGGTCCTTGGCGGCTGCCGGCTCCATTGGCAATACGGCTGTTATCAGCTTTACACCGTTCACCTCGCGAGCCTTCTGTATAAGCTCTGTCTTGGTGCGCTCTACTGCCTGTGCCTGGAACTGCTCTATGTTCTTCTTCATTGCGTCGTGCTCCTCGATGTACTTGCCGATGACTGCCTGGAGGTCCTTGGCGTTGTTGAACAATGCACGGATTGCCTTCATACCGTCCTCGATGTTGTACATCAGCTCCTCGCACTCCTTGCCTGTCTTTGCCTCGATACGGCGGATGCCGGCGGCTACGCTGCTCTCCGAGATTATCTTGAAGAAGCCTATGCGACCTGTAGACTTGGCGTGTATACCGCCGCAGAACTCGCAGCTCGGACCGAAACGTACCACACGAACCTTGTCGCCATACTTCTCGCCGAAGAGGGCAATGGCTCCAAGCTTCTTTGCCTCCTCAAACGGTGTGTCGCGGTGCTCGTCGAGCGGAAGGTCCTGGCGTATAAGGTCGTTCACCATACGCTCTACCTTGCGGAGGTCTTCGTCCGACACCTTAGTGAAGTGGGAGAAGTCGAAACGCAATGTAGTAGGCGATACAAACGAGCCTTTCTGCTCTACATGGTCGCCCAGAACCTGCTTCAAGGCATAGTCGAGCAAGTGGGTTGCTGTGTGGTTGGCAGACGATGCCTCACGGGCGTCTACGTCTACGCAAGCCATAAAGTCGGCCTCTGGATTCTTAGGCAGCTCCTTAACGATGTGGATAGACTGACCATTCTCGCGCTTTGTGTCGGCGATGGTTACGGTTTCGTCCTCGCTTACGAGCACACCGTTGTCGCCTACCTGTCCACCCATCTCGCCATAGAACGGGGTGTTGTCTAACACAAGCTCGTAGTATGTATTCTTCTTCTGTGTTACCTTGCGGTAGCGCAGGATGTGACACTCGTACTCGGTGAAGTCGTAGCCTACAAACTGCTGCTCGCCCTCACGCAGTATTACCCAGTCGGAGTTTTCTACGGCAGCGGCGTTGCGCGCGCGTTCCTTCTGCTTCTGCATCTCGGCGTCGAACTCGTCGGCAGCTACGCTGAATCCGTTCTCACGGCAGATAAGCTCGGTGAGGTCCAACGGGAATCCGTATGTGTCGAACAGGCGGAATGCCTGAACTCCGTCGAGCTGTGTCTTGCCCTGCTTCTTAAGCTCTTCCATAGCCGAAGAGAGGAGGTTGATGCCCTTCTCCAAGGTGCGGAGGAACGAGTCTTCCTCCTCCTTTATCACGTGGAGTATAAGGTCGTGCTGTGCCTTAAGCTCTGGGAAGGCCTCTCCCATCTCGCGTGTCAATACGGGGATGAGCTTGTAGATGAAGGCTTCCTTCTGTCCGAGGAATGTATAGGCATAGCGAACGGCACGGCGGAGGATACGGCGTATTACGTAGCCTGCCTTTGCGTTGGATGGCAACTGGCCGTCGGCTATTGAGAATGCAACCGCACGCAGGTGGTCGGCGCATACACGCATAGCCACATCGGTCTCTTCGCTCACGCCATACTTCATGCCTGTTATGGCCTCTTCTTCCTTGATAATAGGCTGGAAGATGTCGGTGTCGTAGTTGGAGTGCTTATCCTGCATGGCACGTACCAGACGCTCGAAGCCCATACCGGTATCAATAACGTGCATTGGCAGCGGAACGAGTGAGCCGTTGGCCTTGCGCTCGTACTGCATGAACACGATGTTCCAAATCTCGATAACCTGTGGGTCGTCCTTGTTTACAAGCTCGCGTCCTGGTGTCTTGGCCTTCTCCTCGGGTGTACGCGAGTCGAGGTGAATCTCCGAGCAAGGACCGCAAGGACCTGTATCGCCCATCTCCCAGAAGTTGTCGTGCTTGTTGCCGTTGATGATGTGGTCGGCAGGTACGTGCTTTGCCCAATATGATGCAGCCTCGTCGTCACGCTTCAATCCTTCTTCCTCGCAGCCCTCGAATACGGTTACGTACAGGTCGGCGGGGTTGAGCTTCAATACGTCTACGAGATATTCCCAAGCATAGTCGATGGCGCCTTCCTTGAAGTAGTCGCCGAACGACCAGTTGCCGAGCATCTCGAACATGGTGTGGTGATATGTGTCGTGACCTACTTCCTCGAGGTCGTTGTGCTTGCCGCTCACACGGAGGCACTTCTGGGTGTCGGCACGGCGGCGCGGTTCTGGCTCGCGTGTGCCGAGGATGATGTCCTTCCACTGGTTCATACCAGCGTTGGTGAACATCAGGGTTGGGTCATCCTTTATTACCATCGGTGCGCTTGGCACGATGGTGTGTCCCTTCGACTCAAAAAACTTCTTGAACGAGTCGCGGATTTCATTAGCTGTCATCATATTATATAATATTATATATTTTGTTTATTTCTTTCTAAAACATTTGCAAAGGTACTCCGTTTTGGTTATTTTTGCAAATAAATTAATAATTAATATGGCACTGAACACTAACAAGAACGTGAAACTATACTATTCCATTAAGGAAGTGGCTCAGATGTTTGATGTGCGAGAGTCTACTCTGCGCTATTGGGAGACCGAGTTTCCTCATCTCAAGCCCAAGACCGTGGGGCAGAATGTGCGCCAATATACGGAGAAGGACATCGAGCAAATTCGCGTTATACACAATCTCGTCAAGGTGCGCGGCTTCAAGCTTGCTGCCGCACGCAAGATGCTCAACAAGAACAGAGCCGGTGTCGACAAGAACGCCGACATACTTGCCACGCTTATCAGTGTGCGCGACGAACTTAAGGAGCTGAAGAAGCAAATTGACGGGTTGGTGTAAAGGATATCAAAGGGAATCTATTTAAACAAATCATTAAATAAAGAAACAAATGAAAAGAATCTTGCTACTATCGGCTGCCGCTGTTGTGTCGGCGGCTATTTCGGCTCAAACGGTTGCCAATATGAACGACCTTAAGCCGGAACAGAAAGCTATGGTGGTAAGCCTTAAGCTTACTGGCGAACTGTCTACCAAGGGCAACTCGGACTATCGACAAATGCGCGACCTGTGCTTCCAGACTCGCACTATCGACCTTGCCGATGCCAACAGTACCCTATTGCCTAACAACGCGTTCCACTCACGTCATCAGCTGGAGCACATCACATTGCCTAAGATTCTGAAGACCATTGGCTCCCAGGCTTTCTTTGCCTGCGACAAGCTTCAGGACATCACCATTCCGGCTTCGGTTGAAACCATCGGCGCTGCCGCCTTCTCGGGCTGCAAGGCTCTTAGCGAACTTACAATCGAGGGCTCGCCTGTTATTGGCGAATATGCTTTTGCACGTCTATCAGGATTGAAGACTGTTAAGCTCTATTCTAAAGTGCCACCTAAGGCTGATGTGTCTTCGTTCTATGGCATCGCTCCGGGCAGCGTAAAGCTTATCGTTCCGAAGGGCAGCGAGAAGGCTTATATGAAGGCTACGGGCTGGAGCCGATTCTATGCTGAGCCTAAGATGGCTCGTGAGGTGAGCGACCCTACACAGTGCCTGGCTCCTATGCCGCAGTTGCTCACCGTACAGAAGGGTGCCAAGGCTATCAACGTGCATACTGCTTGGAATATCGTTGTGCCGCACATGGACGGTGCCGGAACTATGCTTAACAATGAGGTTGAGCAGGCTCGCGAGATGCTCTCTAATCGCATCGGCAATATCGTGAACAGCCGTCAGCGTGGCTTGCAGCTAATTCTCGACATCGACTCTTCGCTCGACGACGACGAGGCATACACGCTTGCTGTGGATGCCAAGGGTGTCAATATCAAGGGCAAGACACCACGTGGTGTGTTCTGGGCTTTGATGACGCTCGACCAGATTCTACGTGGTTCGGGCAACAAGGAGTGTGTGGACGCTATTCCGCAGCTCACCATTAAGGACACTCCACGCACTCATGTACGCGAGCTGATGGTCGACCCTGCCCGCACCTTTATCCCCTTCGACGAGCTCAAGGCTTTCATCCCGGAGATGGCTCGCTATAAGCTCAATGCTCTGCACCTGCATCTTGTGGACGACCAGTCGTGGCGAATCGAGATTAAGAAGTATCCGCAGCTCACCGAGCAGGCTTCTTACCGCTGGGGACAGGACGATATAAAGATGCCGTATAAGGGATTCTACACTCAGGAGCAGATGCGCGAGTTGGTGGCTTATGCTGCCAAGTATCATGTGGAGATTGTGCCAGAGATTGAGATGCCGGGCCATGAGGTGGCTGCCATAAGCGTGTTCCCCGAGCTTACTTGCCATCAGCGCCAGGTGCCCATACGCACCACGTGTGGCGTGTCTAACGAACTGCTCTGCCCGGGCAACGAGTTTACATACGAGTTTCTTGGCAACGTATTTAAGGAGCTTGCCGATATATTCCCGTCTAAATATATCCACCTCGGCGGCGACGAGGCTGGCAACCCGGCTCTCGACTGCTGGACCGACTGTCCTAAGTGTCAGGCGCTTAAGAAGAAGATTGGTATAACATCTACCGACCGTTCGGAGAACTGGAAGTTGCAGGGATATCTCTTCGACCGCATCATCGAACTCTTGCGCGATACTTATCACAAGACTCCTATGTTCTGGTACGAAACCGACTTTAAGAAGATTCAGCCGGGCTGCGTTACCTTTGCTTGGCGCAACGGACTGACCGACAAGGCTCTCGAAGCAGCTGTTGCTAACAACGCACGCATTATGCTTTGCCCTGGCGAACACTGCTACTTCGACTATCCTATGGCTAAGGGCGACATGCCGGAGGTAAACTGGGGTATGCCCGTCACTTCGCTTAAGGCTACTTACTCGCTCGACCCGTCGTGGGGCAAGGGTGCCGACTTCGAGAAGAACAATCTCTTTGGCGTTGCCGGAACTCTCTGGAGCGAGTGCATCACCACTCCCGAGCGCATCTACTACCAGGCTTATCCTCGTGCCATAGCTCTTGCCGAGGCAGGCTGGACCAAGAACAAGCCGTCGTACGACAACTTCCTCCTACGCCTTAAACCAATGGCTAAGGATATGATGCGTCGCGGTGTGACGTTCTCTATGGAGTACTAAAACGGTATTTATGTAGTACTAATTAGTGTAATTAACTGCGTCCAAAAAAGGAGAGGGTGTCAAAACACTCTCTCCTTTTTTTTATACTGTCCTCGGCTCTCTCATGGCATTAAGCACCGCCAACACCGTAACACCGACGTCGGCAAACACCGCCATCCACATATTGCCGAGTCCTACAGTTGCGAGCAACAGCACCGCAACCTTAACGCCAATGGCAAACACTACATTCTGTCGTGCTATGCCAATGGTATGTCGTGCTATGCCAATGGCTGTCGCTATCTTCGACGGTTTGTCGTCCATCAGCACCACGTCGGCTGCCTCAATAGCGGCATCGCTGCCAAGTGCTCCCATGGCAATGCCCACATCGGCACGCTTCAACACCGGGGCATCGTTGATGCCGTCGCCTACAAAAGCAAGATTCTTTCCTTCGGCTTTTTCCATTATCAACCGTTCCACCTGCTCCACCTTGTCGGCAGGCAACAGCTCGGCATGGTATTCATTCAAGCCCAAACGCTCGGCAACATCCTTGCCAACGGCCTCGCGGTCGCCCGTCAACATAACGGTCTTCTCCACTCCAAGTTTCTTAAGCGAGGCTATTGCCTCCGCACTATCCTCCTTTATCTTGTCGTTTATAACTATATGACCGGCATATTTGCCGTCAATCGCAACATGGATTATGGTGCCAACAAGATGACACTGGTGTGCCTCCAAGCCGATGTCCTCCATCATCTTACTATTGCCAACGCACACAACACGTCCGCTAACCTTTGCCCTAATGCCTCTGCCGGCTATCTCCTCCACATCTTCAATGGTGCATCCGTCGGTTGCCTCGTTAGGGAAGGCATCCCTTAGGGCGGCTCCAATAGGATGAGTGGTGTAGTGTTCTACGTGGGCGGCAAGGTGCAACAGCTCGTGCTCGTCGAAGTCGGAAGGATGAACAGCCTCTACCTTGAACTCTCCATAGGTCAGTGTTCCGGTCTTGTCGAACACTACGGTACCAAGATTGGCAAGCGTGTCCATATATCCGCTGCCCTTCACAAGAATGCCGTGACGCGATGCGGCGCCTATGCCTCCAAAGAACGAGAGCGGCACACTGATAACCAATGCGCATGGACAAGACACTACAAGGAATATCAAGGCTCTATACAACCATATTGAGAAGGCTTCCATATAAGTTTCTTCGGCAAACAATGGCGGCACGAAAGCCAATGCCAATGCAGCGAAAACCACTATCGGGGTGTACACATGGGCAAAGCGGGTGATAAACGACTCGCTACGCGACTTATGCTCGTCGGCACTCTCAACAAGCTTTATAATCTTCGACACGGTGCTCTCGCCGAATGTCTTGCTTGTCTTTACACGTATCACACCAGTAAGGTTGATACATCCCGACACAACCTCGTCTTTCTCCTCCACTTCTCGCGGACAACTCTCGCCTGTCAGTGCGATAGTATTGAGCGATGTGGCACCTTCTATTACAACGCCGTCGAGTGGTATCTTCTCACCAGGTCGCACAACAATGGTCCCGCCTACGGCAACCTCCTCTGGCTTGACAGTCTGTACCTCACCGTCTCGCTCCACATTGGCTATGTCGGGTCGGATATTCATAAGGTGGGATATACTGTCCCTGCTCTTGCCCTCTGCATAACCCTCAAACATCTCGCCTACCTGGAAGAAGAGCATAACAAACACTGCCTCAGGGAATTGTGTCTCTGCTCCTGGCAAGAAGCCGATGCACAATGCACCGATAGTGGCTATTGCCATTAGGAGGTCCTCGTTGAACATATCACCCTTGACTACACCCTCCGCAGCCTCGCCTAAGGTCTCATGACCTATTAATAAATAAGGTACAAGATACACGAGGAGCAGTTGCCATGTGGTTAGCTGGCAAGTATGCTCTATCACAACGGCGCCGATAAGCAGCGCAACGGTGAGCAATATCAGCAATAGCTTGTTGCGTAGAGCGCCATGCTGATGCTCGTGCTGATGTTCGTGATTGTGATTATGCTCATGATTGTGGTGATGCTCATGAGTATTGCATGATTTACATTTGCACATAATTAAACGATATTGATTAATAACTATACTTATTTGAGTGCAAAAGTACAATATAGCTGGCGCAACCCGGTTGCATTGTTACAAAATATTGGTATATACAAAAAAAGGTCTCCAAAGTCGTTAGACCTTGAAGACCCTAAGTAAA
>USCM01000033.1 GCA_900553155.1 uncultured Prevotella sp.
GTGAAGTCGGGTGTAAACGACAACCTCGACCTGCTTATGGCTGGACCTATACCGCCAAACCCAACCGAGCTTGTATCGCGTCCTGCCTTGCCGCAGATTATAGAGCTGCTTAAGGAAGACTACGACTACATCCTTATGGATACCGCTCCAGCCGGCCTCGTAACCGACACTATGCAGATAGGACGTTGTGCCGACATGACCATATACATGTGCCGCGCCGACTATACAGCCAAGGCAAGCTTCGAGCTTATCAACACCTTTGAGAACAAGCTGCCTAACATGTGCATCGTTATCAACGGCATCGATATGTCGAAGAAGAAGTATGGCTACTACTATGGCTACGGCAAGTATGGCAAATACGGCAAGTATGGCAAGTATGGCCGCAGCAACAACGGCAGATATGGCTACACTTCTACATACGGATCGTACGGCACATACGGATCGTATACAAGCAGTGGCTACGGCAACAAGAACGACAACTCAATAAAGAAATAACAATAAAAGAGAATTATGATTATAGCTGTTGACTTTGACGGCACTATCGTTGAACACGAATACCCGGCAATAGGACGCGAGATTCCGTTTGCCACCGAGACACTTAAGATGCTCATGAAGCAGAACCACAAACTGATAATGTGGAGTGTGCGGGAGGGTAAGTTGCTCGACGACGCCGTTAAATGGTGTAAGGATCGTGGCGTTGAATTCTACGCCGTCAACAAAGACTATCCAGAAGAGACTCTAAGCAACAACAACCACTTCTCACGCAAGCTCAAGGCTGATGTGTTTATAGACGACCGCAACCTTGGGGGTCTGCCCGACTGGGGTCAGATATACAATATGATTCAGAAGCGACAGACGTGGGAAGACATCATCAACGAAAGCTCGTTTGACGTTAAGCGCGAGCAACCCAAACGCAAGAAAAAGTGGGGCATCTTCTAAATGCCCCACAAACCCAAAAGCCAAGTAATGGCGTATAGAAAAAGCCCAAGGCACATCGCCTTGGGCTTTTTTATGTTTACTCCTTAACCGGAACAGTAGCCATTGTCTTCTTAAGCAACTCCCAGAACGGAGCGACTGTTGAGATGCTGCAACGCTCAATAGTGGTGTGCGGTGAGCGAAGCGTCGGACCGAGAGACACAACGTCGAGGTGCGGATACTTCTCAAGGATAACCGAGCACTCAAGACCTGCGTGGTCTACCTGCTCGATAGCCTCCTCGCCAAACAGCTCAAGATAGTTCTTTTCAAGCAGGTGCAGAATCTCGCTGTCGGTGTTAGGATCCCATCCACCGTAAGCTCCGCTAAACTCAACCTTCATGCCAGCCATAGAGAATGTCGACTCAAGAGTTTTGGCAATATAGTCGCGCATGCTCTCGTTAGCCGAACGGGCAAGCAGCTTGAAGTAGGCATGTCCGCCCTCGATGTCAATAATAGCGAGGTTAGATGATGTCTCAACAACTGTAGGGAACACCGGAATCATACGCAGTACACCGTTGTGGCAGCCATAGATAGCGTCCAAGAGGTTGTCCTGAATCTCCTCAGGAGTCTCGTTCTCCGGAGTAGCCACATCCTCGGCAAAGAACTGGATGTTCTCCTCGATAGTGCGATACTCATGGTTGAACAGCTTGCACCACTCTTCTACATCCTCCTTAAGAGCCTCAACGTTCTCCTTAGGCAGTGTCAATACCACCTCACACTCAAACGGAATGGCATTGCGCATATTGCCGCCGTGCCATGTTGCAAGACGTGCGCCATACTCGGCGATAGCCTCACGAACGAAGCGAGCCATAAGCTTGTTGGCGTTGCCACGTCCCTCGTGTATCTCAAGACCAGAGTGTCCACCCTTCAAACCCTTGATAACGACCTTAACAGCAGCGTCCTCCTTGTCGGTAGCCACTTCCTTATAGGCGAGAGTGGCAGTAATATCTATACCGCCAGCCGAGCCGATAACAAACTTGCCCCAAGTCTCCGAGTCGAGATTAAGGAGTATATCGCCATTAAGCTCGTCGGCAGGAAGGTCGTTAGCGCCGTACATACCAGTTTCCTCATCGGCTGTGAAAAGGCCCTCGACAGGACCATGTACCAGCGTCTTGTCTTCCATGACAGCCATGATAGCCGCCACGCCCATACCGTTGTCGGCACCAAGTGTAGTGCCCTTAGCACGTACCCAGTCGCCGTCTATGTATGTCTCGATAGGGTCGGTCTCGAAGTTATGGGTCGACTCCTTTGTCTTCTGAGGCACCATATCCATGTGTCCCTGGAGGATAATGCCCTTGCGGTTCTCCATACCCGGAGACGCCGGCTTGCGCATAACGATGTTTCCGGCAGCATCCTTAAATGCCTCCACGCCAACGCGGGCAGCAAAGTCGAGCAAGAACTGCTGTACTTTCTCAAGATGTCCAGACGGGCGCGGCACCTGTGTCAGTGCGTCAAAGTTGCGCCAAATACACTCGGGGTTTAGGTTTCTGATTTCACTCATAGTAATATATATTTATAATGAATCTACAATTCGTAACTCGTAACTCCTAATTCTTAATTCGTCACTCCTAACTCTTAATTCCTAATTCGCCACCCTCTTCTGCGTCAAAGCCAAGGCAGCCCAGGCATACACGCCAAGCGCCACAACAAGCAGGGTCTGCACGCTGTGCACAATAAGCACGAAGTTAAGGGCGTCGGTGTCAGCCACACCGTAGAGAATGAGCATCGTCTTGACGGCGAAGTGCCACGGACCGGCACCGTTAGGTGTCGGCACAATGACGGCTATACTGCCCACGATGAATGTAACGAGAGCGCAAGCCATGCCAAGATGCGATGTTGCCTCGAAGCAGAAGAAGGTGAGGTAGTAGTGCAGGAAGTAGCTGCCCCATATAGCCAACGTGAAAGCCACGAACAGCACGGGGTGCTTAACGTTGCGTATGGACATCACACCCTGCCATATACCCTTGACCGTAGCCTTCACCTTATTATATATAGCGAAGCTGCGCATTATATACCAGCACAGCACGCACACGGCGATGCCGCACACGGCAGTGACGATGTAGCCTGTTGTAGAGAATCCGGCAAGAATAGTATCGATGTTGGTTCCGGTGCGGTTGAAGAAGATGTTGAATATCCTTATCTGGAACACAAACGTAAGCAAGGCTATCACCATAACCAACAGCGAGTCAATGGCACGCTCCATCACCACCGTGCCGAGTGCCTTAGGGAACGACACCCCGTCGTAACGGCTCAGTATGCCGCAACGGGCAAACTCGCCTATACGTGGCACCAACAGGCTAACGGCATACGAAAGGAATATGGAGTTGACGCTTGTCGACGTGCGCGGATGCTCGCCCACCGGCTCAAGCGTGAGGTGCCAGCGCCAACCGCGAAACATCTGCGCCAGTATGCCAAACGGAAACGACAGCAGCATCCACGTCCAGTTCATGTCGTGCAGCAGCACCTGCTCCACATTACGGAAGTCGAAGCCGCGGTACATCCAGTACAGTATCAGTCCGCCGAGCAGCAGCGATAGGCCCACCTTCAGCGTATTGTTTATGGTCTTCTTGAGTTTCAATTTTCTTGCAATATTATATAATGTATATTATTAGATACAAAGTTAATGCAAATCAAAGACACTACAAAACAAACCGGTGGATTTGTTGCAATCCTGTTAAAAACCAAAAGAAATACGAAGATAATTAACTATATGTAAACGTTTTTGCGTACCTTTGCAGTCGAAAAATCAAATCATAACATTTTATGGACGATTATCACGCGGAAAATATGAACTTGTAGTGCAGGAGGACGGCATATCATAAGGCTGGTCTCCCCGCATTATTAAACCCATGGAGATTATCTTTATGAGAACATTTTGGAATACAAACTCTACACTCAAGCAAGTTGAAGACTGGCAGCCCAACTGCTGGATACAAGTAACCTGTCCAACTGATGAAGACCAGCAGCTGCTGGAAGACAAATTCAATATACCCGACTATTTTCTCTCCGACATCAGCGACGCCGACGAACGTGCCCGTTACGAGTACGACGACGGCTGGATGCTCATCATCCTCCGTATACCATACGTCAAGGAGATACGCTCGCGCACGCCGTACACCACCGTGCCTCTCGGCATCATACACAAGCGCGACGTAACCATAACCGTATGCTATTACGAGACAAACATGATGATCGACTTTGTGTCGTACCACCAGAAGCGCGGCGAGGGATTTACCGATTATGTCGACATGATTTTCCGCCTGTTCCTCTCTTCAGCCGTTTGGTACCTCAAACGCTTGAAGCAGATAAACACACTGATAGAGAAAGCCAAGCACAACCTCGACCACAACGTCAACAACGAGTCGCTTATAGCATTGTCCCGACTGCAAGACTCGCTCACCTACTTCACCACATCCATCCGCGGCAACGAGACGTTGCTTGCCAAACTGAAGTTTAAGTTGCAGGTCGACGAGCTTGACGCCGACCTCATCGAGGACGTAAACATCGAGATGTCGCAGGCCAGAGAGACAACGAGCATCTACTCGGACATTCTCGAATCGACCATGGACACCTACTCAAGCATCATCAACAACAACATGAACACCGTGATGCGTACCCTCACATCGGTGTCAATCGTGATGATGTTGCCTACCCTCATATCGTCGCTCTTCGGTATGAACCTCATCAACGGTATGGAGAATTATCGCTGGGGATTCCCCGTCGCACTCGTCATATCCGTTGTCGTATCGGTGCTCTCGTGGGTCTTGCTACGCCACAAACGACTGCTATAAAGCTTGTTAATATAGGATATAAGCGAAAAAATATAACTTTTTTCGCTTATATTCAATTTTTTTTATTAAGTTTGCAACCTATAAAAACGTGATATAACACTACACCGCCTACTCTAAGCAACAAAAACCAGTACAACAAGGCGGCATACGTGTTGTGTATATGAATTACCCGTATCATAAACTTAAAACAGTTAAATGATGGACTCTCAAGAAAACGCCCTGTTGCAAGGTGCACAAGAAGAACAGAACGTAGAGCAGACCGCACAGGCTGCCGACGCTCAGAAAGTAGAGAACGCCAAAGTGTACAAGAACAAGAAAGAGGTAGTTGAACGCCTTAAGGAAATCGCCGCAAGCGACGAGAACCCCGACAAGGACGAAATCGACCTCCTTAAAACCGTGTTCTACAAGCTGCACATCGCAGAGCGTGAAGCGCGACTCAAGGAATACATCGACGGAGGCGGCGACCCAGCAACCTACCAGATTCTGCCCGACGAGGACGAAGAAACATTCAAGGCCGAAATGGCTATCGTGCGCGAGAAAAGACAGAGAGTGTTCCAGGAGCAGGAAGCAGAGAAGCTTGACAACCTCGCTAAGAAGCTCGAGATTATCGACAAGATAAAGGCTATGGCCACATCGCCCGACGAAGCCAACAAATCATACAACGAGTTCAAGGAGCTGCAGCAGCAGTGGAAGGACATCAAGGCCGTTCCTGCCGACAAGGCAAGCGAGCTTTGGCGCAACTATCAGCTGTACGTAGAGCAGTTCTACGACCTGCTTAAGCTCAACTCGGAAGCTCGCGAGTACGACTTCAAGAAGAACCTCGAGCTTAAGACCAAGCTGTGCGAGGCTGCCGAGAACCTTGCCAACGAGGAGGACGTCATCAGCGCGTTCCACCAGTTGCAGGAGTTGCACCAGCAGTACCGCGAGATTGGACCCGTTGCCAAGGAGCTGCGCGAGCAGATTTGGACCCGCTTCAAGGCTGCTTCTACCGTTATCAACAAGCGCCACCAGCAGCACTTTGAGCAGATTCGCGCCAAGGAAGACGAGAATCTGGCCCGCAAGACAGCCCTCTGCGAGAAGGTAGAGGAGCTTGGCAAGGCCGAAAACAAGACAGCCAGCGACTGGGAGAGCCGTTCTAAGGAAATAATCGAGTTGCAGAACGAGTGGAAGACCATCGGTTTTGCACCTCAGAAGATGAATGTCAAGATATTCGAGCGCTTCCGCGCCGCCTGCGACGACTTCTTTGGCCGCAAAGCCGAATTCTTCAAGGAGATGAAGAAGACCTTTGCCGAGAACGCCGACAAGAAGCGCGCACTTGTAGAGAAAGCCAAGGAGCTCGCCGATTCTACCGAGTGGAAGTCGACAAGCGACAAGCTCATCGCATTGCAGAAGGAGTGGAAGACCATCGGCATGGTGCCCAAGAAGCTCGGCGACCAGCTTTGGAACGAGTTCCTCGGAGCCTGCAACAAGTTCTTCGAGGCACGCAACGCCGCCAATGCCGGCACACGCAACGAGGAGCACGCCAACCTCGACAAGAAGCACGAGCTTATAGCACAGCTTCGCGCCCTGCTCGACAATGCCGCCGACACAACACGCGAGAAGGTACAGGCATTGGTAGAAGAGTACAACAAGGTGGGACACGTGCCCTACAAGGAGAAGGACAAGCTCTATGCCGAGTTCCACGAGGTGCTCGACAACATATACAAGCAGCTCAACATCTCTACTCGCCGCCGCCGTCTGGACGACTTCAAGTCGGGTCTTAAGAATATGGCAAAGCGTGGCGAGGAGGCTCTCGACTCTGAGCGCGGACGCCTTATGCGCCGCCGCGACCAGCTGCGTCAGGAGATTCAGACATACGAGAACAACCTCGGTTTCCTCAACGCAAGCTCCAAGAAGGGCAACAGCCTTATCGACGAGATGAACCGCAAGGTGCAGAAACTGCGCGACGACCTCGAGCTTGTATGCCAAAAAATCAAGGCTGTAAACACCGAGAAGAAGTAAGATAAATATAAATAGCAAACGTTTTAGAAATAGAATTCAAATTAAATAGACAATGCTGGGCGCAGCATGAAACCTCATACAGCCAGAGATGGTAGTATGAGGTTTTATTGTTTATAGGCATAAAAAAACAGCCGACAAACATACGTCTGCCAGCTGTGAATATTTTAACAACTTACCAAATTATTCTTCGTTTTTAAAGAAGAAGGCTTTGATAGCACGAAGCTTTTGTTACTTCATGTCTATCTTGTGAGCCATGTTTACGACCTGAGCAACTGATATTGCCACAACAGCCAATAATAACATTGTTACCATAATCTTTTACCTTTCTTTTAATTTGTTATCCTAAATAGTTATCCTTTTTGTTCTTTTGAACGCTGCAAAGGTACATATAGAAACCTGTGTACGCAAACAACAAAGCAAAAACTTACTTTATGACACTTCTTTTTTGATTCAAGTCAAAATTAATAGCTATAAGTTAAATAATCCGAATTTACTTGCCTATTGCGCTATAAAGTTGTACTTTTGCCGCATTATGAGACACCTAATCATCATATCATTGGCAGCTATGCTGCTTTCTGCGTGCTCGCAGAGCGAGGACGACAAGGCAAAACCACTGCTCGCAAGGATCGACTCGCTATACAACAGCGGCAATTATCGGGCTACGCTCGACTCTATTGTACGGCTGCGCGAGCACTATCCACAGGCTATAGAGGCCCGCAAGGCGGCGCTGCGCATCTGGCAGAACGCGTCGCTAAAGCTTGCACAGGCCGACGTGGCAAGCACCGACGTGCAGCTGCAGGAAGCTACGGAGGCGTTGAAGACAGAGACCAACCGCCTACGCCGAAACCTCCTTACCGTAAAGCGCGACTCGCTGCAAGCACGCTACGAAGCTATGTGTGGTGTGGTAAGAATGATACACTTACGACAGAAACAACACTAAAATAGCCCTGCTCCCTGTGCATATCACCTTAAAACTCTTGTATATATCACAGGAAATTAGTATTTTTGTGCCGAATTATGAACAACAAAGACGAACAATTCAGCAAGACTGAAGAGCAGTTTAGAAGCGTCATGGCCGAATGTCGCACGCTCTTTGCCAAGAAGCTGCACGATTATGGAGCTTCGTGGCGCATCCTGCGACCCGTTTCGCTCACCGACCAGCTCTTCATCAAAGCCAAACGCATACGCTCGCTCGAAACCACAGGCACATCGCTTGTGGGCGAAGGCATACGCCCCGAATTCATTGCGCTTATCAACTACGGCATCATTGGCCTCATACAGCTTGAGCACGGATATGCCGACACCGTCGATATGGCTCCCGACCAGGCGCTCGCCCTATACGACGAGCACGCCCGCAAGTGTCTTGAGCTTATGCTGCGCAAGAACCACGACTACAACGAGGCGTGGCGCGACATGCGTGTAAGCAGCTACACCGACTTTATACTGACCAAGATTCAGCGTGTCAAGGAGATAGAGAACCTGCACGGTTCGACCCTCGTGTCAGAAGGCATCGACGCCAACTACATGGACATCATCAACTATGCGTGCTTCGGCGCGATAAAGATGCTTGAAAACAACGAGCTATGAGCAAGCTGCGAGTTGTCATAGCTAACGTCTGCCGCCTGTTGCTTGCGCTTACCTTTATCCTCTCCGGATACGTCAAGGCAATCGACCCGCTTGGCACACAATACAAGATAACCGACTATCTGGCGGCTATCGACCTCGCCGCAATGATGCCGCAATGGACCACCCTCTCAGCTGCCGTGGCTCTTGCAGCCATCGAGTTTGCCCTCGGTGTGTTCTTGCTGTTTGCCATAAAGCGCCAGTTCACGTCAAGGCTAACACTCGCCTTTATGACTGTGATGACGCTTATAACCGTATGGATATACATAGCCGACCCCGTAAAAGACTGCGGATGCTTTGGCGACGCCTTCACCCTAACCAACGGCGAGACCCTGCTTAAGAACATACTGCTTGTGCTGTGCGCAGCAGTTGTGGCATGGCGGCCAGCCGATATGGTGCGGCTTATATCGTCCAGCAACCAGTGGCTGGTGATGAACTATGCCGTGGTATACATCATAGGCACAAGCCTGTGGTGCCTGTACACGCTGCCCACGTTCGACTTCCGCCCCTACCACATAGGTGTCAACATCAAGCAGGATATGACCGTGCCCGAGGGCGCACCCCAAACCGAGTACGAGACAACCTTCATAATGAAGAAGAACGGCACAACAAAGGAGTTCACCGCCGACAACTACCCCGACTCTACATGGCAGTTTGTCGACGCCCGAACCGTCGTAACCAAGCAGGGATACGAGCCACCGATACACGACTTCATCATCGACTCTGCCACAACAGGCGAGGACATAACCGACTCCATACTCTCCCGCCCCGGCTACACATTCCTGCTCGTAGCCCCGTCGTTGGCCCGAGCCGACGACAGCAACTTTGGAGATATCGACCAGATATACGAGTATGCACAGGAGCATGGCGCCGCCTTCTACTGTCTTACGGCTTCCACCGACAAGGACATAGCACGCTGGCGCGACATAACGGGTGCCGAATACCCCTTCTGCCTGTCCGACGAGACAACGCTCAAGACCATAATACGCTCCAACCCAGGACTGCTGCTGCTAAAGAACGGCACCATCATAGGCAAGTGGAGCCACAACCTCCTGCCGCAGACCGACGAGCTTAACGCTCCGCTACACCAGCTGTCTATCGGACAGATGCCCCAGCAGAGCAGCACATCGTCGAGAATACTGAAGGTTATGCTAACCTTCCTGCTGCCGCTGTTCCTCCTGTCGCTTGCCGACAGGCTGTGGGCATGGAGCAAATGGGTAAGAAGTAAACAGAAAGAAAATAATATATTCCAAATCTTTAAATCGAAAAAGAAAATGAGAAAGAAAATTGTAGCAGGTAACTGGAAAATGAACCTCAACCTGCAGGATGGTGTAGCTCTCGCTAAGGAAATCAACGAGGCACTTGTAGCTGAAAAGCCTAACTGCGACGTAGTGATTTGCACTCCGTTCATCCACTTGGCTTCTGTAGCTCAGGTTCTCGACTCTACAGTAGTAGGTCTTGGTGCCGAGAACTGCGCCGACAAGGAGAAGGGTGCTTACACAGGTGAGGTTTCAGCCGAAATGGTTAAGAGCACAGGTGCTCAGTATGTTATCCTTGGCCACTCAGAGCGTCGCCAGTACTACGGCGAGACAGCCGAAATCCTGAAGGAGAAGGTAGACCTCGCTCTTGCACACGGCTTGAAGGTAATCTTCTGCTGCGGCGAGACACTTGAGGAGCGCGAGGCTGAGAAGCAGAACGAGGTTGTTAAGGCCGAGCTCGCTGGCTCTGTATTCCACCTCGACGCCGAGGCTTGGAAGAACATCATCATCGCTTACGAGCCAATCTGGGCTATCGGTACAGGCAAGACCGCCACATCCGACCAGGCTGAGGAAATGCTCGCTTACATCCGCTCTATCGTTGCCGAGAAGTACGGCCAGGAGGCTGCTGAGGACACATCTATCCTCTATGGTGGCAGCTGCAAGGCAAGCAACGCTCCTGAGCTCTTCTCTAAGCCTAACATCGACGGTGGCTTGATTGGTGGCGCTTCATTGAAGTGTGCCGACTTCAAGGGCATCATCGACGCTTGGAAGAAGTAATTTAAACGACAACTTTTAATAGAAACAGTGAGACTGCATGCCCCCATGGCATTGCCGTCTCACTGATTTTCAATTTAAACACAACTAATGAAACGCTTCTACTTCATCTTATGCCTTATGCTCGGCATAGCCGCAGCAGCCAAGGCACAGACTTACACACAGCACCTGCAAGAAAAGCAACCGGGCAAGGCAAGCGTTGTAGTGACGCAGAGTAGCGAGATAGACCAGTTGGTAAACAACGCCAACGTTAGCGCAAGAGCACAAGAACCCGTAAAGAAACATACGGAGCCTGCGCACCAAGACAACACTCCAACCAAAAAGCAGAACACTCAGGATGCTGAGCATACAAAGCACAACACCCAACAACATAACGGCGACACAGCCACACATGCCAACCACAACAAAGAGCAGGCACACCACGAGCAGACATCGGAAGCCGATACCGAACCGGTAGAGGTAGACATGCGCAAGAAGGTGATGCGCCGCTCGTACAAGGTCAACGGCTACCGTGTACAGGTGTTTGCCGGCGGCAACACCCGCAACGACAAGATTAAGGCGCAGAACGCAGGCAACGCCGTAAAGCAGGCTTTCCCAAGCCAGCCCGTATACGTACACTTCTACTCGCCCCGCTGGATATGCCGTATGGGCAACTACCGCACATACGAGGAGGCAAGCGCCATACTGCACCAGGTGAAGAAGCTGGGATACAAGCAGGCTTGCATCGTTAGCGGAAAGATAACAATGGCATATTAACTCAAAATTCAAATTTTCATGAACTTGAACCCAGAATACCGCGAGGGACTTGACGAACTCGCCTCACACTACAAGTCGGTGCTCACTTTGCTTGGCGAAGACCCTGAGCGCGAAGGACTGCAAAAGACCCCGATGCGCGTTGCAAAGGCAATGCAGGTACTAACACGTGGCTATACGCAAGACCCCCACAAGGTATTGACCGACGCCCTCTTCAAGGAAGACTACAACCAGATGGTCATCGTCAAGGACATCGACGTCTTCTCGCTGTGCGAGCACCACATGCTGCCATTCTATGGCAAGGCTCACGTGGCTTACATACCCAACGGCTACATAACCGGACTAAGCAAGATAGCGCGCGTTGTCGACATCTTCTCGCACCGCCTACAGGTGCAGGAGCGCCTTACACAGCAGATACGCGAGTGCATCGAGCAGACGCTGCATCCGCTCGGCGTTATGGTGGTGATAGAGGCCAAGCACATGTGCATGCAGATGCGCGGTGTGGAGAAACTTGGCTCCATAACCATGACAAGCGACTTCTCGGGCGCCTTCGAGCAGGCCAAGACACGCCAGGAATTTATGAACCTTATCAGCTCCGACTCGCGAAAATTCTAAAAAAAAGTTGTTACTCCATACAATGATTGCCCACCTTACGTATTATATATATGTACAACAAGGCAAAATGTATAACAACTTAAAATAAATAACGGATAAAACAATGAAGAATCTTAAAGCATTAATGATGCTCCTTATCGGAGTTTTCGCACTCACAGTCACATCATGCAACACTGATGACGGCGACCACTATTACACACATGAAGAGCAGGACGCCATCCAGGCTAAGATGGTTGGCTCATACAGCGGCTCACTCTACATGTACAAGCCCAACACCTCTACCCAGAAGTACGAGTCATACTACAGCTTACCTACCACATGGACGGCTTCTAAGGGCAACCCCGCTCTCGGCAAAGACTCGCTTATCACCATAAGCAACTTCCCTATCAACATGCTCGACTCTGCCATCGTAATCTCTGAAAAGGACAATACGGACGAGGCAAAGACTCTGCGTGCTCTCCGTACAGCCATCAGCAAGCTGCCTGCCGAGAACCTCGAGTGCAAGTTCTTCGTGCCAAGCGACAACTCTTACTACACATTCAACAACGGATACCGCTTCATCCTCAATCCGCTAATCGTCAAGAAGCAGCTAACATACGAGGAAAAGCAGCACGACGTTTACTTCGTGTTCTCTATGAACAGCTATGTTGGCGAGTGGACACAAGGTGTAATGAACAGTATGAAGTTCCAGATGGTATTCGCCTCATTCTCTATTGACAAGGCGCCACAGAGCTACTATCCATCATTCTCACAGAGATATCTACGTCCGCTCATTATAACATGCGGCTACGACAAACAATAAGACACACTATATGAAATTTATTTCATGGAACGTAAACGGTCTGCGTGCATGTGTGCAGAAGGGATTTGAGGATTCCTTCTGCGCGCTTGACGCAGACTTTTTTTGTCTGCAAGAGACAAAGATGCAGGCTGGACAGCTCGACCTGCAGTTTCCCGGATATATGTCCTTCTGGAATTATGCCGACAAGAAGGGCTACTCGGGCACGGCTATATACACACGCCACCAACCCTTGTCGGTG
>USCM01000034.1 GCA_900553155.1 uncultured Prevotella sp.
ACTTGCCACCCTCATACTTGGCATACTTGCCGTCGCTCGTCTTGTATACCTCGCTCCAGTCATAGCTCTTCACGTCAGCCGATAGCAGCTCGGCAAGTGTCCGCTCTATCACCAAAGCGTCAGCCACCTCGCTCGTCTCGACAAAGTGGCCAGTGCCGTCATTCTCAATGAAGGCAGTCTTAGGACCGCAGAACTCAGACAGCATGTATATATCGCCCGCCTGCAGCTTAGACGTGTCAGCAAGCGTCTGAGCCTTAAACTCATTGAAGTCTTGGTCGCGTTCGGCAACAAGTTCCTTGAAGTCGCCATAGTTCATGCAGCTCTTGTTGTAGCCATCCACACCCTCAAAGCCAAACACCTTGGCGTCGCCCTTATCCTCGTTAAGGTTGGCCTTGACGTGGAAGTAGGCATAAGCCGGGTTGGTAGCATCTGGCGAATACTTGTCGGTGCGGAAGAAGGCACACGGCACGCTCGCTATCGACGGATTAATCTCTGCCTTGCCAGTGTAGGCATTTTGCGACGGCTGCATGTATTCAGCACCGAGAGCACGAATCAGTCGATTGTTAAGCTCACACGACGCACCATTGTTCGCGCCCGTACAGTCAGAGTAGTCAACCTTAAAGGTGATGATGTTAGTCGGCACAGAAGTCTCAAGTACCTTTATCTTCGACTTCTTGGCATTGGCAAGAGCTTCGTCATACTTAGCGAGGTCAGCACCGCTAAACTCCTCGCGCTTGTGCAGCAAAGTAATCTTGGCCGACTTCGTCTTAATCTTCTTATTCTTGTCAGGACGCATCGACGATGTCGTACCCTGGTTAGATGCCGTTGCACCCTCGATGTAGCAGTCCTGCCAAGGACGGTCGGGGAAATAGAGGTATAAGTCAAGTATGCGCTTCGTCTTCTTGTCGCCGTCGAGCGTATCGAGATATCCCGGATATTGGTCTTCGGTGTCAGCCGTGTTCTTGTTCTTCACCATCACCATTACGCACAAGCCCGCCTTCTTGCAAGCCTCTATAGTCGGTCGGTCCTTGGTAGTGTTCTCGGCAGTCTGGCTCGCCATAACGTCGTTAGCCTCGTACTCCTTAACCATAGCGTCGGTGTCAGGCATCGAGGCAAGATAGTTGTTGAAAGCTTGGCGAAACTGGTAGTAAGTGCGCCACGCTGTTAGCTGGTATAGGTAGAGGTCGGCCAGCGTGCCGTCGAAGCGGATGATGTTGTCGTTCATCGGCAACGCATTTTTAGTGTAGGCGCATGCGCCACGCTCCTCGCCGTCGCCGTATAGCTTCACAACACCGATGCCCGAGTATGGAGCAACGCTCGACGGTTCAACAACAATATCCACACGTGTCACCTTATCCGCCTTTAGCGGCATCATAGCCGTATACATCGTCGACTGCCCACCATCGCACGTAAAGACCACCTTGTCGCCAGTCACGTAGAAGCCTATCTGACCATCACCAAGCGCGTCGATAAGGCGAGCCGTAGCGTCAGCTACATTAGCCGGCTTGATGGTCAGCGATATAGCCATACCCGTAGTCTCGGCAGAAGCATTGCTCCACGGCTTGAAGTCACACTTCGCCGTAACGTTCTCAGCAATGCGCAAAGCCATACGCCCTATAGGGTTGCCGTTAGCATCAGTCTGCCCGTAGTCTTCAGAGCCATAGTTGTCACGCACAAAGCCGTTAGTGGTGTAGTTGGCACCATAAACCTCAATGTTCACCCCGTTGTCGGAAATAGCCTTGTCAGAGTCGCTGTTAGAGCGCGACGACATATCAATATCGAATATGGCACCAGCAGTAGTTTCAATCGGAATTATCGACCCTGCAACACTGAAGTCGTATGCATCCGAGCGCACATTGCCCGACACAGCATATATCTTCAGCTTGCTGCCTACAGACATGCCCGCCAGTCTCTTGGTCACAGTATATGTGCGGTCGCGCGACATATACTGCTGCGCTATAACGGTAGCAGCGTTGTCGCCCACCTGCATCATCACGCCAACAGCCGTCTTGGTCTTGCCGGCCGTGTATGCAGCCACATCAACCGACACCGTCTGGAACAGCTTCTTGGTCTGTGTGCCGTCGTCACTCCATCTCATTACCACAAGCGGCGTCTCACCCGAGTACAGCCAGTTGCCCGACACACCCGAAGCCACGTCTACGCCGTGTATGCGCAGAGGATAGCAGGCATGGGTCAGCTCAAGAGCCTTAGGGTCTATAGTCACTGCATGGGTAAACACGTCAGTCACCACAGTCTCCTCGATGGTATGCCAAGCATCGCCATAGAACATCTCCACAGTTGCCCGTATACCCTTCGACGATGCGTTGTTAGGGAACGAGTAGAGCGGTATCGACACCTCAGCACCTTTAGCCTTCAGCACTGTCGACGATGTATAGTTCAGCGTCTGCTGCGACACCACTGTAGCGTCGACACCCACGGCCGACACATTCTTGTTGCCAGAGTGGTCGCCGTCATCGTAAGCCACAATGCGGAACGAGCGCGAGCCCGCAGTAGTTGCAAAATACTCGGATATATCAATTTTGAATTTGAAATCGTCAGTAAGGTTTGCCGACGACTCTGTGTTGACATTAAGCGTCTGCAGTACCGTGTTGGTAGAGCGGTCAACGAGGTCGACACGCGCTATCGAGTTGAGCGAGTCGCCCGACGGAGTGGTAGTCACCGACATAATTGCAGCCTCGATAAGCATGCTTGAGCCTACCGCGCCATACACCGTCGACTTCTTCAGCGCAATGCTCACGGTCGTAGCCTGAACCGCGCCGCCACCACCCTTGATAACAATCTGGCGCTGCTCGCCTATCTGGTTGCCGTCGGCATTGGTAAGCGCAAACTTATAGACACCGCCTTCCTCCTCCACAATGTCGAGGTCGGTAGGCGTGTTGGTATAGGCACCGCCCGTGCTGTAGGGGTCTTTGCCATCTTTGACTGGAGCGTCCGACACGTTGATGTTCTCACTCTTGCCAAACTCTTGCCACAGTGTGGCACCGTCGTCAGTCTTCGACGCGTCAGCAATGTTGTCGCCATGAAATTGAAACGACTTTATCTTGTTAGGCTCAGAAAGGAAGGATATAACAAGACCTCGCTTGATGTAATTGACAGCAGTATTCTGTTGGTAGCTAATGAGAGCAGCTACAGCACTACTGAGTGTATAATATACCACTTTGCCACTGCCATCAATAAGGTTGTTTATGTTGATGTACGTCTCCGAGCCAGCAGCAAGTGAGCCAAAGCCTTGCCAGTTGGCAGTGTCTTGCCAAGCCTCAATGCCGAGTGTTGCGCCTATGTATTGGTATGTCTTCCAAATCTTCTTTGAGACCTGGATAGTAAGCAGCATACCATACTGAGTCTTGCCGGCATTCCAAGCCACGTCCACAGCCGACGCTGTCTCGTTGTCTGGGTCATACAGCGCATAGAATCCGCTGATAGGGTAAGACACCGTAGGGTTGAACACAGCCGACGAGCCGCCACCGCCTATATCCTGCCAGTTGTCGGTATTTTGGAAATGTGGTAAACTGCCACCATCGCCAACGTATTGCTTCAGCTCCCAGTGTGTCGAGTCTTTGCGGTATGTCATCACTAGGCCTGATATCATCAACGAGCCATAGGTCTCAACGGCTGCCAGCACAGCATTGATGGCCGTGCTCAATGTGTAGTTGGCAGACTTGATGGCGTTAACATTGACAATCGGCATAATGCCTAGCTTGGTATTGATGGTGCCAACGGCATCCTCAAGCTCCTTGCCAGCAACACCGGGGAAGGCCATGCCTGGCTCACGACCTATCTTGGTACGCATATCCGGCAAATAATCCTCTGGTACAAGACCGTCACCACCCAGAGGTGCAATACCGCTCTCAATGCCCACTGAATTCTTTAGGCTATTAACAGCGTCATTCACCTTAGTAATCTCATCAGATAGAGAGGTTTCGACGCCAGATATTTGGGAGCCCAAACTAGTATCGGCATTTTGACGCGCTGTAACCTCGTTTGCAATTTGTTGTTTCAACTCAGCAATAGTACGCTCTTGCAATGCCGACGAGTTGGCAAGGTTTATAATGTTCTTCGACATCGAGTTCAGTTGACTCGTAATGTCAGCCAGTGTAGCAGGAGTAATAACACCAGCTGCAGAGTTGCTCACAATAGGTAACGAGACAACATGTACAAGGTTCTTCTCGCCAGCATTAAGCACAAACTGCAACTTAACACCAGTAGAATCGGCAGATGGTGTGACAGTCATATCTGTCACAGCGCCTGAAGACGAAGTGTTTACCTCCCGCACCTTTTCTATAATCTCGCGCAGCATCCGCCCGACAAGCCCTGCCGTGTTCGACTCCGGCAGCACATTGGTGCGTATGGTCTCGGCCAACGATATAAGTTTTTCGTATGTTTCAGCCATTGTTAGAAGTTATGAAATTGTTAATATTATCAGTAATGCACCCCGGTATCGGCACCTTCAGCTCCGCCGTGTAGCCGTATAAGGCGTTGTGCTCGTTCTGCAACGGCACAACCTTAATCATCGACGGCGAGCTCACGTTAAGCAGCCAACGCTGGTCGGCTGCACGTCTCGCACGGTCATGCATCATGCGTGCAAATATATCGGTTAATATCCGCTCTGCCGAGGACAGCGCGCGCTCCACCTCGGCATAGTCGCCCGTGTCAGCCACATGCTCAAATACCTCGATGTGGCAAGTATACTCACGTTGCACCGACACCGACGATATGCTAAGCGTGAAGTCGGTCGACTCAAAGTACACAACCGGATAGCGCAGCTCTTGCGCCAGCCCCATGTTGCGCTTGTCGTCGTTAAGGTTCACGAAGTGAGGCTCAGCCTCCGAGTGCCGCAGCAGCTTATGCTCACGGCAGAGCTGCTCAAAGTATTTTGCCACTGTTTGTATGTCCATAAACTATTGATATTATTTAGGTTGTCTCGATTGCTTGATGCGACGGTTCATCAGTCTAAAGGCATCAAGCGCACTCATACGCTTGTATCGCTCAATAAAGGCCACATCATCGCCCATAAAGGCGTCAAAGATGGCAAGCCAGTCGGTAGCCTGAGGCTTCGGACGCTTTTTACGCTTGGTGCGCTTCTCCTCGCCGTCGTCGTCATCAGCCTCTTGCTGTGGCGGAAACAGATAAGGATACGATCGCGACAGCCACCGCCTGACGAGTATAAAGTTCAAGAACACAGCCTGTCTCACAGTCTCGTCTAAGCCCTCAACCACCTTCACCTTTGCGCCCATGTCGTCGTCGCGTTGCCTCTTGGCATGGTATAGCGCAGCTATGAACAGCGTCAGGTGGTCAGCGTCTTGGCTTATAGCATAGCGCTGGAAGTGGGTGTCAGCCATCATAAACTGCTCGAGCGTGCAACCTCCAAGTCTTGGAGCCGGGGCAAAGTAGCCCGTATCAGGCAACTCCTCAATCTTGAAGTTGTCCACACTGTCGTCCAAGCGGCGCAACCACGTCGTCATCTCCGTCAGGCAATACACAAGATAGCTGTCGAGAGCCTTCACCACACTTGCCGGAATGGCATAGAACGAAGCCAGCAACTTGTCTCTCGGCAACCCGCCCGACCACAACAACGCCGCCAGCTTCAGCCCCTCGGCATCCAGCTCATCCCACTCCGTGGCAATGTCTCGCTCGTAAGCCTTGCCCTTGTAAGTTATTTTGATATGCTTCATACTACATTGCGAAGAAAGCCACATGATTATCGTTGTCACGTATAGGGCCCGTAGTCCGTTCACCGACAATCGCGCCCATATAATTATTGAGGAAGCAACGCAGCGAAGCCTCGGCTCTGCGAGCGTCGACATCAGCCATAGCGCAGCGGTCGCCTATCTGGCGGTCAGTGGCAGGCTTCTCGATATCGTTGCCAAGCGAGCCCGATTCGGTAGAATTGAAGTACAGACCACGCTCCGTAAGCGAGCCCGTCTGTCTCATCAGCCTCGAAGCAGCCTTCTTCACCACAAAGTCGGCACACGCCATGCGCAGCTGCTCAAGCGTACACACACACTCGTCGGCTGGAAACTCAGCCTCGCCCGACAGCCACCCACGCAGCTGTCTGTAGAGCTTCTCGCCAAGCACAGCGCAAAGGTCATACTCCTCAACCGTGCGGAACTCACCCTTAAGACGCATAAAGACGATGTGCGAGGAGTTGATAAAGACAAACTGGTTAGCCTCACGTGCCGACCTCACAATAGCCTTGCTGCGGTCTTGGTAGCAAGGCGAAGTCAAGTACTCTGGATAATCCTTCAGATGATCCTCGATGAAGTCAAGCAGAAAGTCGAGAGCATTAAATCCGGCATTCTTGAACCCCTTGCGCAGCCTGTCCTCCTGATACTTGTAGGCACCCTGCCAGTCTGCCGAGCCCTGGCGCTGGAAGCCCTGGTCGGATATGCGCAGGTTCAGAGCGTCGAAGTGCAGCCAGAACGCAAGGTTGGCAACAGCGCGACGGGCTATCTGCACCAACTGCGGAGCCAACAAGTCGCCTTCAGGCATATTGTCAGCCAGCTCCCCAAGGCGCAGCATCATCTGCTCGCCAAGCAGAGGCAGCAGAAACTGTTGTTCGGCAGACTCGATAGGCGCTTGCATCTTCTGCCAAGAGAGCGACGCCGACACGGGCACAAACGGCGACATCTGTTTGCCGTTGTCCCACTTAGACTGTGAGAAAAGCATAGTTGTAAAAAGATTTATGACAACTGGTGCGAAGTGCCCGCACCCGTATCGAGGGTTGTAAGTATAGTGTTGCGGAATCTCAGCTGCAGATCATCAGGAGCACCATTGAGCTGCATATAGAGCTGCAGAGGATCGAGAATGTTCTGGCGGTCAATCCACGAGTTGGCAATATTCACGAGGAACGCCTCACGAATGTTGGAGCCACCCTGGTTGCCGGCATAGGAACCGCCCGGCATACCAGCGCCGAGCACGTTAGGGTTGACCATTAGCGAGAATAGAATCTCGGAGTTGGCAGCAGCCGATGTCACGAGGTTCTCTTGGCCGGCTGAGTATTTGTTGGAGAGAGGAAGGATCTTCCACTCCTCCTCGATGCGACCGTTCATCTCGTTCACAGCATAGTTGGTGAAGATAGGCTTCTCGGCGTTCTCCGCGCCCAGAAGGTTCTTCTCTATGCTCGACATATACTTGTCGATAGCCTGACGACGCGAGTTTGCATCCTTAAACTCCGTCAATGGGAACTTTTTATCCCAAAACGAGTAAGGAATCTGCACATGCCACTTCCATGTCGTCTGGTTTTTGTACGCCTTTTTCAAATACTGCGGCACCATGTGAGCGATGTCAACCCAACCTGCCACATAAGCAGGCCACCATATCGGCTCGCCGTATATATCGTCGTTGCTCCAGGAGTCGCGCACCGGGTAGACAAAGCCACCCTTCATCTTGCCCATAAAGCTCAGCAGCTCGGCATGGTTCTCGGGCGAGTAGTCAGAGAGCAGCGGCAATATCGAGTAGCTGCTCGGCGACAAGTCCCACGAACCGCTCACCACGCAGTTTTGCGAGCCGAGCGCATCAAGCAGCTCCGTGAATCGGAAGTAAAGACTATTGATAGTGTTAAGCCCCACAATCTTGTTGCCCGCAGCGTTAGGCACAAACTGCACAGCCGAGATGCCCACCTTGAGGAAGTCTCGCAGCGTCTTCTCCATATATCGGCGCACCATACGTGAACCCACAAATCGCTGATAAGAGCTATCCTCGACAGGCTGCAATATCTCGTCGCCCTTGTCGTTGTAGCCCTTCACCTTGCAGGCAAAGATGCCCTGGCCCATGGTGAGGTTGCGCAAGAACCTCAGACCCGTGTTAAGCACCGTGGTGTTACGCACCGTCTCGGCAGCGTGCCACGGGAACAGATTGTCTTTGCCCCACGACAGCACACGCTGCCCAGCCACCTCAATAAAGTCGTGCCTGGTGTCGTCGTAAGGGAATAGCACCCGTCGGCGTTCGTCGGCAGTATGCTTGTCGAGCTTAGTGTCGTAGAAGGCGATGTCTGAATGCATCATAAGGGGCACGCCCTCGTTATTGTATAGAATATCCATTGCTCCAGTCTATAATGTGAGAGTTATATTCGATGATGTTAGTAATCTTCACCGGAACAACGTGCAGCTCCGGATTGCCCTTGCAGTCGCAAGGCTGAATGCCACGGAAGCGCTGTCGCTTCATGTCCATGCCCTTGCAACCTGTGACATAGGCAGTAGGAATGAAGCGCAGCCTGCCGTCTTTGGTGGCGAACTTAATAGAGAAAATTCGCCGTTTGCCAAAGCGGTCAGTGCGTATATCGAGATCGGCGAGCATCGTGCTCGCATACATAGTAGTCTTGGTATCTGGCATAATTAAGAGAAAGTTTTGTCAAATGGAGGATGAGTAAAGACAGCAGCCGAGCCCGTGTCTGGTGTAACAAACGGCTGACGCATAAGACGCTCCTTGGCGTATCGCCACGTAACGGCAACCGACTGAGGCTCGTTGGCTGGGCGTGATACAGAGGAGTCAACCTCTGTGATGATGATGCGTCGAAGTTCGCCGTCAATATGGACGAAGGCATAAGGCGATGACATAAAGTCATAGACAGCATGTCGCTCCTCGGAAGTAAGCCAACCTGAGTGCGACTTGTGGCGCTCAATAAGCAGCGGATCGAGGCGCACATACTCTCGCCCCGCATAACCGAAGTCGCTGTCAAGTTCTTGCTCCTCGACATCTTTGCCGCGGAACGTGACACACTCTGGCACACCAAAGAAGTTGAGATATATGAAGTGGTTAGCAACAGACGGACGCGTCTTGCGGTCAACGCTGAATATGATGCGGTCAACTTGCTTGCCGTCTTTATTGAGCGTAAGCACGTAATAGAGTAGCGTAAAGCCAGTTGTACCATTAGTAGCCTTCTTTACCTTGTCGGTATCGGCGAGCAGCGTAAAGTAGTCTTTAGAGCAGTCAAGTTCAATGGTCGTCTGCTGCCAAAGCAAATTGCCATTGCGATAACGATAGGCAGCACCCAAGACAAGCGACAGACCAGACATGCCTGCTGTGAGGACATTGACGGGCATTGGCTGCCCCTCAATGACGCTACGACGGCGTATCTGTGTGACGAACATCGGCTTCAGCTCGGTGTGGTTGCGCCACATATACAGAGCGTGCGAGGTGGCAGATGCACCACCCTTGACATCGACCTTAAGCTCGCATGATGCAGAACGGCTACCCGTAGCGAGCATAGAGTCGGGCTTGAATGTGGTAAGGACAGCAGCGTTGACAAGCTCGGAGAGTTCGGCAATGTGAACATAGCCATCAGCACCAGGCGAGTAGCTCGACGAGTTATTGAAAATGGTGGCGCCCGAACTGTCGCAGATGGAAGTGTCAACAACAACGTCACCCTCAGCCGGGATGCTGATATCGTCGGCTGAGGGTGAGAATATAATAGATGGCAAAGAAGAAAGCTCCATAATACGAAAAATAATATATTTACCAATTAAACAGCTGATAACCCACACCCGCCACTGGAGCACGTGTGGAGAAGTTGTACCCCGCATACATCGACCAGCGCCGGTATCTGTACCCGGCCATCACCGATGTGTTGCCAAGCCCCCACGTAGACAGTAGGTCTACGGAGTGGGTCGTCGCGAGTCTATTCGGTGTGAACGTGAGACTCACTTTTCGACCTGCTATCACGTTATGGGCTATCGTGTCGCTTATCACAGCAACAGCGCTGCCACCGAGCTTGCCCGGTGCCGAGGCACGCAGCGTGTCGCGGTATACGTGCCGGGAGAAGTAGGCGTCGACAATGGCGCACGTGTCTATATCTACAGGCACCAACTCCCTCACCGTCTCGCCCGGCAACGGAACATATATTGTGTCCACAGTTGTCGGCATCGACAACAGCGGATCATCGTAGTCAACCCGTGGCTTTGCCACAACCCTCGCACTGGTACACCTACCAATGGCAAAGGCTATGGCAAGAGCCACCAAAATTATTAAGGCTAACACACAGCATTTTAAGTGCTTCATAACAAACCAATACTTAAACCTAACCTAATAAATATACCTTAATTGTTACAACCTGCTTTTTTACCCATAAGCCTGTCAAAGGCAGCACCCATGGCCTTCAGCACCATATTGACGTAGAAGCTCTTGTCCTTGCCGTCGATGCAAGCCAAGTTCTCAAGGATGCTCACGGTGTTCTCCACTACAAAGGCGACCATCAGTATCACCGTCAGCACGTCGAAGAACCACGCGCCCACAAGCCATGTCAGCGAACCCGCGTCATACTGCGCTGCGAACCACTTAAACATCTGGCAAGCCACAAACAGCACAAACCAGATGCACAGCTTCAGTACAAACCTTGAGAACTTGCAGCTCTCAAACTGTTCCTCACGCTTGTGGCTCGCCACAATGCCCGTCACAAGCTCCACCAGCATTATCAACACCATGGCGATGAGAAGCACCGGCCACACGCCAAGCACCGAGCACACCAAGCCCCAAAACGAAGACAGAGCAAAGCTATGACCAACACCTATATATTTGGTCGAGGGGAACACGCTCTGCATCAGAGCACGACCGCTATCGTAGCCATACGATATCAAAAACTTATTGAAGAATCCCATATTAATATAAAGTCAAACGATTACGCTCACAAAGGTATAGAATAAGTATGCCACCACATAGGACAAAAAAGCGGTGCACCCTATTCACATAGAGCGCACCGCATAAAAATGTAAGCACAAAAAATGTAGTTTCCAATCTATTTATACCATCATATCTCCATATCTTTAAGTTCGTACATACGCCACATCGGCTCGCCGTCGATAGTGGCAACCTCAAAACCCAATGCCTTCATCCACTTCGACACATCCTCCACAGTCACCGGGCAAGTGTGTCGCAGCGAGTATGCTATCTCGCGGCTCGACCTTAGTATAAGCCTCTGTCGCTCGCCCGAGGCAGCATAGCTGGCAGTTATAAGGCGCTTGAAGAAAAGACCCTCATTAGGCTCATTCGTGCGCACATCCCGCTTCTCGTCGTCACGCTCCAGAGTCGGCACAAATCCTATCTTCCCCATACAGCACACCTCCTTTCCGGCTTGAAGTTCTCAGGGCAGTTGCGGTTCAGATTCTTCAGATACCGTATCGTTAAGTTTATGATGTCCAGGTCGTAGAAGTAGTCCTTATACTCCTGCAGCTCACGGTCCTGCATCGATCCGTCCATCGTCTTCGACAGCATACGCTCGCCAACATTCGTCAAGAACTCTATCATGTCCGTAATTCTGCCGCTCTTAATATCATCGTCAAGCTCACGCACTATCGAGAGTGTCGCATACTTCAGTTCCAAGCCCTCCTTCTTAGGCTGCTGGCTCTGCTGAATGTTGTTAGGGTTCATAGCTCACCTCCTTCCTGCTCTATAGTGTTGTTATACTCCATAGCCCAAGTTATCCGGTCCGATTCGAACTGCACGGCGCACATGTGCCCAAAACCACCATCTCCGGCATAATGCAGCATACCCTTAAGCTGATAAAAATATACAAATACCACGTTGCTCTCATCTGGCGAGGAACCCTTGTTGTCATCTATCCAAATCGCCTTACACTCTTGGCCATAGCAGTCATGTTTCTTGCCATAACAAAAATGGGCTTTAGTGTTGCGTCGTGGATATTTATTTGACAGAACTTCAACAAGACCCGCAATATCAGGAAACATATCATCCACTCTATCTGTCATCACGCACATGCCATGCAGCGGACTGAGCAAGCGAACCAGCTCCTTCTGGAACTTGTTATTGGGAGCATAGCTACGAACAAACACCACCGACATCTCGTTCATAAATCCCGTGTTGTTCCAGTCAACATAAGGCAGCTGCTCGTTAGGCTGCTTCTTCTCCACCTTATAGCCACGTTCTGTAATATAGTCTATAATGTAGCCATCATCGTTCACGCTCTTGAGCACATCAAAAAGATAGCTCTTCACGTATTTGCCAACAGCCTGAGGCGAAGCGTACTCTATATTTTCTGAAATAAAGTTCGACTTTTCGGTTCTGCCGAGATGCTCGAAGTCCTTTTCTATAAGGTTCATGCTTCACCTCCTTTCTCCATTTCGATGCGCTCTTCGTCTTTCAGCCAGTTGTCTTTATCCTCTATATTAAGGCGATAGACATTATAGCCCGCGAGTGCAACACAAAGCAGCGTAATGATTAACGATGTTTCGGCAGCAGCAGCTCCGAATAGCATAGCGATGAAAGCGAGATTGACGCGGATGACCTCACGACGTGTGATGTCGAATCCGCAGATACGTGTGAATGACTTGCTCTTGGCGTTGACATAAGCCTTGACGGCTGTCTTGAAGTCGATTGTTGACAACGGGCGCAAATGAGCTGTGCGCTGAATTGATGCAGTTGTTTGCATAATTTTGGTAAGTTGTAGCCTTATGCCGGGATCCGCCCGGTACGGTTTGACGTAGGGGTACGAAAAAAGGATCAAATAATATTGTTGTGTTTTTAACAATCCAATATTATTGTTTATCTTTGCGTCATGAATAGAACTCAGCCCATAGATTACAAGTCC
>USCM01000035.1 GCA_900553155.1 uncultured Prevotella sp.
CGTTTCCACCGCCGCAATCTTACGGTCGACTCGCATTGCGACACGCCGATGTTCTTCCCGCAAGGCATCGACTTCGAGCAGCGCGACCCACGCATACTGTACGACCTGCACAAGATGCGCGACGGAGGACCCGACGCCGTCACAATGGTGGCTTATCTGCCGCAGCCTAAGGAGGGCGAGCGCTTTGTGGATATTGCCCCGTTCAAGGTAGACGGACCACGCGCTTATGCCGACCTGATATTCGACAAGATTGACGAGACGGTGCTGGCACACTCCGGCTACATTGCCTTGGCACGCAACAGAGCCGAGATTGAGGCTAACAAGAGGGCTGATAAGAAGTCGCTGATGATTGGCATCGAGAACGGACTGGCTATAGAAGACAACCTGAAGAACGTGGAGCACTTTGCCAAACGTGGCATTGTGTACATCACGCTGTGCCATAACGGCGACAACCAGATATGCGATTCGGCACGCCACTCTGCCTGCACGCACGGCGGTGTGTCGCCCTTCGGCGAGCAGGTTATACACGAGATGAACCGACTTGGGCTGATGGTGGACCTCAGTCATGCTGGCGAACGCTCGTTCTACGATGCCCTTGAGATATCGAAGACGCCAATAGTATGTTCTCACTCCAATGCCAAGGCTCTGTGCGATGTGCCACGCAACCTTACCGACGAGCAGATGAAGGCACTCGCTGCAAAGGGCGGTGTGTGCCAGATAACCCTCTATAACGGTTTCCTCCGCACCGACGGCAAGGCTTGCATCGACGATGCTATGGCGCATCTGTACCATGCCATCGACGTTATGGGCATCGACCATGTGGGTTTGGGCACCGACTTCGACGGCGATGGTGGTGTGCCGGGACTCGCCGATGCCTCCGAACTAATCAACTTTACCAAGGCTCTGCTGCGCCGCAGGTTCTCCGAAGAGGATATGGCGAAGATCTGGGGCGGCAACTGGCTTAGGGTGATGGAGGCGGTGCAAGGCTCGTGAAGTTTAATCACTCCATATTTCGGATAAGCCCAAATTAACGCCCTCAACTCTTTGTCCTTTCACGAAAATTTCGGAAATTTGCACCCGTCAAGAACCAATAAGATATAAGTAATATTAATGATATGCGAAAAGTAATAGGTATAGGCGAAACCGTGCTCGACATTATCTTCAAAGACGGCAAGCCAACAGAGGCAGTGCCGGGTGGCTCTACCTTCAACGGCATCGTGTCGTTGGGGCGAGCCGGTGTGGATGTTACGTTCCTTACAGAGACAGGCGACGACCGGGTGGGCGAGCATGTGCGACAATTTCTTAGCGACAACAACGTCGACACATCAGGCATAAACGTTTGCCCCGACAGCAAGTCGCCAATATCGCTTGCCTTCCTCGACAACGACAACAATGCCGACTACGTGTTCTACCGCGACGCCAACACTACCCATGCCGACTTTGTGTACCCCGACATCCATGCCGACGACATCGTTGTGCTTGGCTCGTTCTATGCCGTAAACCCGGCTGTGCGCAACCAGGTGGCAGGCTTGCTTGATTTGGCTCGCAGCCGAGGAGCCATTATCTATTACGACGTCAACTTCCGTCCTGCCCACCGCAACGACGTGATGAAGATTACACCTAATCTTATAGAGAACCTCGAGTATGCCGACATCGTTAGAGGTTCACGCGACGACTTCAACGAGATATACCATAAGGACACCGCCGAACGTGTGTACCGTGCCGAGACTTCCTTCTACTGCAAGCGCCTTGTGTATACCGACGGAGCACAACCCGTAACCGTATTGTCGGACGGCGGACTGAAGAAGGAGTATCCCGTGGCACCCGTCGACACCGTTAGCACTATCGGAGCAGGCGACAACTTCAACGCCGGACTGGTGTACGCCCTTATTAAATATGGTGTGACAAGAGCCGATATAGAGCGCGGACTCGACGAGAGCACATGGGACAAGCTCATCAAGTGGGCAATGGCGTTTTCTGCCGACTGCTGCAAGGACATATTCAACTATATATCCACCGACTTTGGCGAGAGTCTTAAAAGCCAGTGCTGACAACTTAGGATAGAACAAATAAGGACAAACCCGTTAAATATATTAGAAACAATTATGAATACAGAGATTACATCCAACATCCACTACGTAGGCGTAAACGACCGACACAAGGATATATTCGAAGGCTTGTGGCCGCTGCCCTACGGCGTGAGCTACAACTCGTACATCATCAACGACGAGAAGATAGCGCTCGTGGACACTGTTGAGGCCGACTTCTTCCCGCAGTTCCTCGACAACATCCGCCAAGTCATTGGCGACCGCCAAATCGACTATATCATCGTCAACCACATGGAGCCAGACCACAGCGGCTCGCTCGCCCTTATCAAGCAATATTATCCAGGTGCTCGCATCATTGGCAACAAGAAGACGTTTGAGATGATGCGCGGCTACTACCATGTGGGCGAGGATGCAAGCGAGATATTGGAGGTGAAGAATGGCGACACACTGAGCTTGGGCAGCCATGAGCTTCAGTTTGTGCTCATTCCTATGGTACACTGGCCTGAGACAATGGTTACGCTCGACCAGACATCGCACACCCTCTTCTCGGGCGATGCCTTTGGATGCTTTGGCGCACTGAACGGAGCCTTCCTCGATGCAAAGATGAACTGCGACATCTACTGGGACGAGATGCGCCGCTACTACTCCAACATTGTGGGCAAGTATGGCGTCCCTGTGCAGCAGGCTCTCAAGAAGCTTGCCGGTGTACAGATCGACTACATCTGCTCTACACACGGTCCCGTATGGCACGAGCATATAGAGCGTGTGCTTGCCATGTACAACAGCCTTAGCTTGTACAACGGCGAGCCCGGACTTGTTATATGCTACGGCTCTATGTACGGCAACACCGAGCGTGCGGCAGAGGTTATAGCACGTGCAGCAAGCGAGGCAGGCGTCAAGAATATCGTTATGCACGACGTGTCTCGCACCAACCACTCGTACATCTTGAGCGACATCTTCAAGTACAACGCTTTAGTGCTTGGCGCCCCGACCTACAACAACGGGCTATACCCGCAGATGGAGAGCTTGCTCTCCGAGATAAGCGGCCGCAACATGAAGAACCGCAAGCTCGGCATCTTCGGCTCGTGCACATGGGCAGGACAAGCCGTCAAGAAGATAAAGGAGTGGAACGAGACAACGGCAAAATTCGAGCTTGTAGGTGAGCCGGCAGAGATAAAGCAAAGTCTGAGCGAGGAGACACGACAGGCTTGCGAGGCTTTGGGCAAGGCTATGGCAGAGAGCATTTTGTAGTCCGATTCGATGTTAAAACTACTTGTTTTGACAACTTGCTATATATCAATTTAAAAATAAATGAGCTGCGTAGTACGTAGCTCATTTATTTTTACTAATTTTGCAAAGTCAATGTGACAAAACGAAACAAATCAACATTATATTATAAACTAATATGAATTTACTTGAACACATCGTTGCGCGCGCTAAGAGCGACAAACAACGCATTGTGCTCCCCGAAGCTACTGAGGAGCGCACACTTAGAGCAGCCGACCGCGTACTGGCCGACAGTATTGCCGAACTCATCCTCATCGGCAACCCAGACGAACTTAAGGAGCTTGCCGCAAAGTGGGATCTCCACAACATCGACAAGGCTACTATCGTCGATCCGCTCAACAACCCCAAGGCCGAGGAGTATGCAGAGCTTCTTGCCGAGCTTCGCAAGAAGAAGGGCATGACTATCGAGCAGGCTCGCGAGCTTGTTAAGAATCCTCTCTATCTTGGCTGTATGATTATCAAGACAGAGGGCGCCGATGGTCAGATTTCTGGCGCATTGAGCACAACAGGCGACACTCTGCGTCCTGCTTTGCAGATTATCAAGTGTGCTCCTGGCGTGACATGTGTTAGCGGTGCTATGCTTATGCTTACACACGAGCACCAGTATGGCGACGACGGCATCATCGTTATGGGCGACGTTGCCGTAACACCGGTTCCTACAGCCGACCAGCTTGCACAGATTGCTGTTTGTACAGCACAGACAGCCCGTTCGGTTGCTGGCATCCAGGACCCACGTGTTGCTATGCTTAGCTTCTCTACAAAGGGTTCGGCCAAGCACGAGGTAGTAGACAAGGTGGTTGAGGCTACACGTCTTGCACACGAGATGGCTCCTGAGCTTAAGCTCGACGGCGAGTTGCAGGCTGACGCCGCTCTCGTTCCTGCAGTAGGCGAGAAGAAGGCTCCGGGCAGCCTTATCGCCGGTCATGCCAACGTTCTTGTTGTTCCTAACCTTGAGGTTGGCAACATCAGCTACAAGCTCGTTCAGCGTCTTGGCGATGCTATCGCTATCGGTCCTATCCTCCAGGGTATCGCTCGTCCGGTGAACGACCTCTCTCGCGGTTGCTCTGTAGACGATATCTACTACATGGTAGCAATAACAGCATGCCAGGCCATGGATTCAAAGAAGTAATGCGCTTGCGCATTACTTCTTTGAATCCAATTAAGAATTAGGAATTAGGAGTTAAGAATTGGTCGCTTTGCGATTAAGAATTATTCAATTAAGAATTGGTTATGAGCGAATTCGGAACGATATTGGAAGATAAGTGTATGAATTTCTCTATTCGTATCGTGGGTTTGTGCCGTTTCTTAAATGAAGAGAAGCACGAATACAGAATTGCTGACCAAATGTTCAGAAGTGGCACCAGTATAGGTGCAAATTTGGCTGAAGCTCAATGCGCTGTTAGTCGCAACGACTTTATCTCAAAGTTGCACATTTCATTAAAAGAATCTAATGAAACTTTATATTGGCTGCGGTTGCTCTACCGCACACGCTTTATAACAGAAAAGCAGTTTAAGTCTGTATATGCCGATTGTGAGGAACTTAAGCGTATATTGATGTCGGCTTCTAAAAAGGCAAGGGCCAATAACACGCCTAAGGGAACAGAAAAAAATAACTCGTAACTCATAATTGAATCAATTCATAACTCGTAATTCGTAACTCATAATTGAATCAATTCGTAACTCGTAATTCCTAATTCGTAACTCGTAATTCCTAATTCGTAATTAAATCAATTCGTAACTCGTAATTCGTAACTCGTAATTTATAAATATGAAAGTATTAGTTTTAAACTGCGGTAGTTCTTCCATCAAGTATAAGCTCTATAACATGGACGACAACTCGGTGCTTGCAGCTGGCGGCGTTGAGCGTATCGGCCTTGACGAGGCATTCATCAAAGTAACAATGCCTAACGGCGAGAAGAAGAAGATAATGCACGATATGCCCGACCACAAGGAAGGTGTCAACTTCGTGTTCCAGTGTCTTCTCAACCCTGAGTTCGGTGCCATTAAGAGCCTCGACGAGATCGACGCCGTAGGTCACCGTATCGTGCAGGGTGGCGACCTCTTCGAGAAGAGCGTTATCGTAGACAAGTCGGTAGAGGATGGCATCGAGAGCCTTTGCGACCTCGCACCAGTACACAACGCCGGACACCTCAAGGGTATTCGTGCCGTAGACAAGCTCATGCCTAACACACCTCAGGTATGTGTGTTCGACAACGCCTTCCACAGCACAATGCCCGACTACGCATATCTCTACGCCATTCCTTACGAACTGTACGAGAAGTATCACGTACGCCGTTATGGCTTCCACGGAACCAGCCACCGCTATGTATCACAGCGCGTATGCGAGTTCCTCGGCCGCGACATCAACACACAGCGCATCATCACCTGCCACATCGGCAACGGCGCTTCGGTGTCTGCCGTTAAGTTTGGCAAGTGTGTCGACACATCAATGGGTCTCACTCCGCTTGCCGGCGTGATGATGGGTAGCCGTTCGGGCGACATCGACCCTTCTGCCGTTACATTCCTTATGGAAAAGCTCGGCAAGAAGCCTCAGGAGATGGCCGACTTCCTCAACAAGGAGAGCGGTGTGCTCGGTATCACCGGCATCTCTTCGGATATGCGCGAGATTGAGAGCGCTGCCAACGAGGGCAACGAGCGCGCTAAGCTTGCTCTTAACATGTACAACTACCGCATCAAGAAGTACATTGGCGCCTACGCTGCCGCTATGGGTGGTGTCGACATCATCGTATGGACTGCTGGTGTTGGCGAGAATCAGGTTGGCACACGTCTCGAGGCTTGTTCGGGTCTTGAGTTCCTCGGTGTCAAGATGGACGCAGAGGCCAACAAGGTACGTGGCGAGGAGGCTATCATCTCTACTCCCGACTCAAAGGTTACGGTATGCGTGATACCTACCGACGAGGAGCTTATGATTGCCAAGGACACCATGGCGTTGCTTCAGAAGTAAGCTAAACATAACTAATGGTATATAATAGAAAAGAGCGAGGGCTTCAGCCTTCGCTCTTTTTCATATTGCGTGGGTGGTGGTTAAGAATCTCCTCACGCAAGGTAGTGATGTCGATATGAGTGTATATCTGCGTAGTCTTGATGTTCTCGTGCCCCAACATCTCCTGGATGGCTCGCAGGTTGGCGCCGCCCTTAAGCAGCGCCGTGGCAAACGAGTGGCGCAGCGTGTGTGGCGACACCGTCTTGTTGATGCCCGCATCCTTAGCCACATTCTTTATCATGATAAGAATCATGGTGCGGGTGAGGTGGGCACCGCGGCGGTTTAGGAACACATATTGGTCCTCGCCCGGCTTAACCTTCATAAGGTTGCGGTCCAACAGCCACAGCTGTATCTCGTGCAGGGCAGCGTCTGATATAGGCACAAGGCGTTCCTTGTTGCCCTTGCCCACTATGCGCAGAAACTTGTCCTTAACCGATATGTCGCTGAAACGTAGGCTTACAAGCTCGGACACACGCAAGCCGCACGAGAAGAGCACCTCTATGATGGCACGGTTGCGCTGCCCCTCCCACTTCGACAGGTCGATGGAGCGCTCCATGCGGTCTACCTCCTCGGTCGACAGCACCTCGGGCAGGTGCTCGCCGATGGCTGGCGACTCGAGCAATTCGGCTGGATCGTCTTTCAACTCGCCGTCCAAAACAAGGAAGCGAAAGAACGACCGCACTCCGCTGAGGATGCGTGCCTGGCTTGATGCCGACACTCCAAACTCGTGGATGGTGGCTGCAAACGTCTCAAGGTGCGACAGCTTGACGTCGTGTATGGTCAGGTTCTCGCAGCGCATAAAGTTTTGCAGGTAGTCGAGGTCGTGCGTATATGCCTCTATGGTGTTGGCGGTGTAGTTGCGCTCAAGCTTTAGGTAGCGCAGATACCGACGTCTAAATTGCTCCATTGCCAGGTTGTCTAAATCTCCACTCTTTATTTCTTCAGCTCAAAGCCGATGCGCATGCCGTTGTAGCTGCTCAGAAGCGAGTTTACGATAGCGGCTGTGGTGCTGAGCTTTGATGTAGCGTTAGACACCGCCTTCAATGTTGTCATAAGCTTGTCGGCATTGAAGGTGAGGGTCATTGTAGAGCCCTGTGTAACGACGTAGGCAGTGTATGCCGAGCCAAAGGCAGGTTTAAAGGTTATGGTCTTGGCCTTCTCGTTGAACACGTATGTACCCTTTGTCACGCGCTTCTTAATCTTAGAGGTATAGTTGCCCTCGCCGTCGAAGGTGTATACAATGCCGTTGATGCCAAGCGACTTCATCACCGGAGCCACTCTCTTCTTAATCTTGTTTGTAACGGCAGCGCCGCCAGCCTTAGAGAGGAAGTTCTCGCTCTCAAACTCGCAAGCCGGTTGGCTATACTTCCATGTACCCTTGATAGATTTGGCGTTAGTGGCCTTGTCGCCTACAACGGTGTTCACCACACCCTCAATGATATCCTTAACGCTTTGTGCCTGAATACTGTTGCTGCACATGCAAAGAAGAGCAAGTGCCAAAACAAACTTAAATCTTTTCATAATTGTTTTTCACCAAATAAAATATTACTATAAATAATGAGCGGCAAAAATACCACTTTTTCTGTTTTACGCCAACGACTAATGCCACATTTTATTATAAATGTCTAAAAAAGCTATGCTTTTTAACGTATACCAACCTTTTTAATTAACTTTGCAATCGGTATGCATAAGCATAAACAGACAAAAATTTAAAAGACAATGAACATAGCACTTATCGGCTACGGCAAGATGGGCAAGATGATTGAGTCTATCTGCAAGGAGCGTGGCCACAAAATTGTTAGCATCATCGACATTGACAATCAGCAGGATTTCGATTCACCCGAGTTTGCATCAGCAGACGTTGCAATAGAGTTTACATCGCCTACCGCTGCCTACGGCAATTATCTGCGTGCCTTCAAGGCGGGCGTCAAGGTGGTTAGCGGCTCTACAGGCTGGATGAAGGATCATGGCGACGACGTTCGCCGTATGTGTACAAAGGAGGGCAAGACGCTGTTCTGGGCATCCAACTTCTCTATCGGTGTTGCCATCTTCTCTGCCGTAAACCGCTATCTGGCAAAGATTATGAACCAGTTTCCACAGTACGACGTGCGTATGGAGGAGACTCACCACATCCACAAGCTCGACGCTCCGTCGGGCACAGCCATCACCCTTGCCGAGGAGATTGTAAACGATCTCGACCGCAAGACATCATGGGTTAAGGGCGAGCAGCACCTTGCCGACGGCACGGTGGAGGGTACCAACAACGTGGCTCCCGACCAGCTTGCCATCGAGAGCATACGCCGCGACGAGGTTCCGGGCATCCACTCTATAATATACGATAGCGAAGCCGACTGCATCAACATCACTCACGACGCCCACTCGCGTAAGGGATTCGCCCTGGGTGCGGTGCTTGCAGCCGAATATACACAGCAGCACACAGGCTTGCTTACTACAAGCGACCTCTTCAAATTCTAATAACAACAACTCAACTACAATGACCGATAAGGAAAAGAAGGTCCTCAACCCTAAGGTGCAGTGGGCCAAGTTTGTCGTGGTGACGGTGTTGTACCTGCTCTTTCTCTACTGGGTTAAGAGTTGGTGGGGGCTTCTCGTCCTGCCGTTTATCTTCGACGTGTACATTACAAAGCGCATAAAGTGGCAGTGGTGGCGCGAGGGCGGCGACGCAACACGCTTCATCATGTCGTGGGTGGACGCCATCGTGTTTGCCCTCGTGGCTGTCTACTTCATCAATCTGTTCTTCTTCCAGAACTACGTCATCCCCTCTTCGTCTTTGGAGAAGTCGCTCCTTACCGGCGACTACCTCTTTGTGTCGAAGATAAGCTATGGACCGCGCAAGCCGCAGACACCGCTTACGTTGCCCCTCACACAGCACACGCTGCCCGTGTTCGAATGTCCTTCGTACATAGAGTGGCCGCAGTGGAAGTATGAGCGTGCCAAGGGATTGGGACATGTACAGCAGAACGACATCGTGGTGTTCAACTATCCGGCTGGCGACACGCTATGCACAGCACCGCAATATCAGGCACAAGACTTCTACCGCCTTGTCTACGGACTTGGCGAGGGCGAGTACGTACAGAAGCATAATGGCATGCTGCCGAATTTGGACAGCATGTCGTACCAGCAGCGATACGACTTCTTTGCAAAGATGTATGCCGACGGACGCCATATCGTCAACTCCAATCCGGATGCTTATGGCAAGGTGATAACACGCCCCGTAGACCGCCGCGAGAACTACGTAAAGCGCTGTGTGGGTCTGCCTGGACAGACGTTGCAGATAAAGAACCGCATTATCTACACCGACGGACGTGCCAACAAGGAGCCTGACAACGTGCAGTATTCTTACTACGTAAAGCTGCGCGGACAGCTGCCGCTTGAGCTTATCGACGAGCTTGGCATATCTATGGAGGATATAGCCAGCCTCAACACCACAGGCTATCTGCCTCTTACCAACGCAACGGTCAAGGCGCTGCGAGCACGCAAGGACATCGTGGAGAGTGTTACACTTGTCAACGACCCTACATGGTGGAACATCTATCCGCTTAACGGCTACAAGGGCTGGACAAGAGACAACTACGGACCAATATGGATTCCGAAGAAGGGTGCCACCATCAACCTCACTATGGACAACATTGCCGTGTACGAGCGTCCGATACGTGTGTACGAGGGCAACGACCTTAAGGTGCAGGGCGGAAAGATATACATCAACGGCAAGGAGGCAAAGAAGTATACCTTCAAGATGGACTACTACTGGATGATGGGCGACAACCGCCACAACTCGCTCGACTCACGCTACTGGGGATTCGTTCCCGAAGACCACATCGTAGGTAAGCCGATATTCATCTGGTGGAGCCACGATCCCGACCACGGTGGATTCAGCGGCATACGTTGGAGCCGACTGTTCCGCTTCGTGGACAATATCAAGTAAATCTTAACCCTTAATACTTAATCTCTATGTTAGGCAAAATAATATCGCAAATCTTAAGATACGAAGATATGCACAAGGTTCAGGGATTCTTCCTGTATCTTGCAATGCTTATAGTGGCAAGCCTTCTGTTTTGGCTTATAGGCTACGACACTTACATGCAAGACAGCGGTTGGCTGGTGTTCTTGTATTACATATTGTTGAACTTGGTGGCATTGGTGCTGCATTATTTGGCGATATATGCTATAATAAAGATTAAGGAAAAGAAGAAGTAGATTTTTCATTTCATCTAACAAAGTACCAGTCGACGTTGTTTAGTCGCACAATACATTGTGTGTCAACGATTTACGTCTACTGGTACTTTGTCGGTATATAGCAAAAGTGCCATGCTATGTGCCAGCCTCCGAGGCATAAGTGGCAGCCTCGCTAATCTGAGGGGATATATTGGGGCGTTACAAGGTGTCTGTAATGCCGTTACAAGTGCTCTGTAATGCTGTTACAAGGCACTCTTTAGTTTGGCACCTCTATGCGATAATGCTGCCGTCTGTCACATTAGGCATAATGGCTGTTAGATACACTGGTAGATAATGGCATTTCATGGATAAAGTGACAGCCTTTAAATGTTTGATTATGAACGTGTTGCGTATATTCTGCCACTTTCGGCACTAATTTTCAAAAAACAATAATGTTTAACTCTACAACAACCAACAATATGTCCACAACGTCTGGTGTACAACCCATTGGCACGACGGTGCTATTGTCGTCGGCTTATTTTCCGCCGGTTCAATGGATGCAGAAGTTGTACAGATATAATAAGGTGTACGTCGAACGCAACGACAACTTCTGCAAGCAGACCTACCGCAACCGCTGCGTTATAGCCACCGCCAATGGTGTGCAGGCTCTGACTGTGCCTATTGAGCGCTTTGAAGGAGCCAAGTGTCCGATGCGCGACATACGTATAAGCGACCACGGCGAGTGGCGACACCTGCACTGGAACGCCATTGTGTCGGCTTACGGCGAGAGTCCCTTTTTCGACTATTATGCCGACGACCTGCGTCCCTTCTTTGAGCGCAAGTGGCAGTATCTGTTCGACTTCAATATGGAGATTGTATCTAAGCTGTGCGAGCTGCTTGATGTGCGTCCCGACATAAGCCTCACCGATGCTTATGCCGATGCCGCCCTTCTTGGTGCCGACGATCTGCGCGACGCCATAAGGCCCAAGCATCCCGCTGCCGACCCAGCCTTCGAGCCGCGTCCTTACTACCAGGTGTATGCCGCACGTCACGGTTTCCAGCCCAATATGTCGGTGCTCGACCTGCTGTGCAACGAGGGACCGGAGGGAATATTCTATTTATAGACGAGTAAGCGAGTAGACTAATAGACAAGTAAACGAGTAGACAAGTAAACAATTAAACAAGGAGATAAGCCAATGCAACCACAATATGTTTTTGAGACCGAGATGGAGGTTCGCGACTACGAGTGCGACATCCAGGGCATAGTGAACAACGCCAACTATCTGCATTACACCGAGCACACGCGCCATTTGTACCTTATGTCGCTTGGTGTAAGCTTTGCCAAGCTGCACGAGCAGGGTGTAGACCCGGTGGTGGCGCGTATGAATCTGCAATACAAGACGCCTCTGCGCAGCGACGATGTGTTTGTGTCGAAGCTTGGTGTGCGCAAGGAGGGCCTGCGTTATGTGTTCAACCAGGATATCTTCCGCAAGTCGGATGGCAGGCTGTGTCTGCGTGCTGTCGTCGAGCTTGTTTGCCTTATCAATGGCAAGCTGGGTAATAGCGAGGACTATGACAGGGCGTTCGGTTTTATAAACCAACCCAACGAAACAACAGAACAATAATGAAGATAGGAAATATAGAATTTGGACCACAGCCTTTGTTCCTCGCCCCAATGGAGGACGTAACCGACATAGGCTTTAGACACCTGTGCAAGCGCTTCGGCACATCAATGGTGTACACCGAGTTTGTAAGTGCCGAGGC
>USCM01000036.1 GCA_900553155.1 uncultured Prevotella sp.
GACAATGGCAGCTATCGCTATGGTGGCTATATGCACCAAATGGGTCAATTAGTTCTTGGCTACTACGAGGAAGAAAAGTTTGACGACCATGGCAATAGCACCCTCCATGAAAATTGGGCAACACCCGAAGAGGACCTTGCGGCAGACGCCAATACTAATGAGGGTTATGTACTTGAAGATGGTGTTAAGCACGATTACAAGTACGAAGGTCCTCACGGAGAGATGACAGAAGACATTGAGTCGGACTATGACACAGACGAAAGCGCATACCTGCCAAATATGAAGGTAAACTACGACTCATTCGTTGACGCTGCTGCTACAACAGCCATCAAGGGTGTCAAGAACAATGCCTACGAACCTGCAACATTCTACAACCTCCAGGGTATGAAGGTTAATGGCAATGCCAAGGGTCTCTATATCATGAAGCAGGGCAGCAAGACTGTAAAGATAATGAAATAAGGACAGCAACCTACAAAACGCAAAAAAGGCTCTTCTAAAAGAAGAGCCTTTTTTGTTTGTCGGGGCGACAGGATTCGAACCTGCGACCACCTGGTCCCAAACCAGGCGCGCTACCGGACTGCGCTACACCCCGTTGGAGGATTTCATCATTACTTGTCTCTACCAACTGACATTAAAGACAGAACTTACAGAGACTTTTACATCGAAAGAGGTCGGGGCGACAGGATTCGAACCTGCGACCACCTGGTCCCAAACCAGGCGCGCTACCGGACTGCGCTACACCCCGTTTTTCGATTGCGAGTGCAAAGGTACAAATAATAATCGTAACCACCAAGCGTTTCGCTAAGAAATTAGCAAAAATTTTTTAAAAAGATGGGCATTAACAACTAATATGCAAGTTGTTAATGCCCATCCGTACATTATATAATGTATTTTGTTGTTACTAATACATTATTTTATCACGTCCTTATTAGTCCTTGATGATATCAAGCTCCTTGAACACGCGCTTCAAGATCTGAACACCACGCTCTACCTGCTCCTCTGTATGGGTAGCCATAAGGGCGAAACGTACGAGAGTGTCCTGTGGTGCGCAAGCTGGCGGAATAACAGGGTTGATAAACACGCCATACTCGAAAGCCTTAGCAGTAGCAAGGAATGTCTTGTCTACATCGTGTACGTAAAGCGGGATAATCGGGCTCTGTGTCTCGCCAATCTCGAATCCCTCCTCCTTAAAGCGACGCAACGCATAGTTGGTAACCTTCCAGAGCTTCTCAATGCGCTCAGGCTCCTTCTTGATAATGTGCAATGCCTCAAGAGCGGCAGCTGTAGCAGCCGGAGTGTTTGACGCACTGAAGATGTATGTACGGCATGTATGACGCAGATAGTTGATAGTATCCTTGTCGCCAGCGATAAAGCCACCGATACTTGCCATTGACTTTGAGAATGTACCCATAATAAGGTCAATCTCGTCGGTCAGTCCGAAGTAGTCGCATACACCGCGGCCTTGCTTGCCGAACACGCCAAGACCATGAGCCTCATCCACCATAATAGAGCAGTTGTACTTATGCTTAAGCTCTACAATCTTAGGCAGATTAGCCAAGTCGCCCTCCATAGAGAACACACCGTCTACAACGATAAGCTTGACAGCCTCGTGTGGCAGATTCTTGAGCACACGCTCAAGATCGTCCATATCGTTGTGCTTATAGTGCAGCTGTGTGGCAAACGACAGACGGCGTCCGTCTACGATGCTCGCATGGTCGCGGTCGTCGCAGATAATATAGTCGCCACGTCCTACCACTACCGCAAGAACGCCCGAGTTTACAAAGAAACCTGTAGAGAAGCACAATGTCTCGTCCTTACCGATGTATTCGGCAAGTTCCTTCTCGAGCTGCACGTGCAAGTCGAGAGTACCATTGAGGAAACGGCTACCGGCACAGCCCGAACCATACTTGTCCAAAGCCGCCTTTGCAGCGTCAATAATACGCTGGTCGCCAGTAAGACCAGTATAAGCATTTGAGCCAAACATGAGAACCTTATGTCCTCCCATTTCCACTTCTGTGCCCTGCTTGCTCGTTATCTCACGAAAATAGGGGTACACGCCCTCTGCCATGTACTTCTGTGGAAGACGATAGCTCTTGTATTTTTCCTGTAATTGTCCCATTTTAATTTGATATAGGTATCAAAACCCAATATTGTTATTTCCAATGTGCAAAGTTACAAATAAAAACCAATATAATGACAAAAAAACAAAGAAATGTGGGCTTTTGAGTAATTTTAATCAAGAAAAAACCAAAATGAAACTTTAAATTATTAACTTTGTATATATTTTATGTAGATTAAACAACACGTATGAAAAGAAAAGCTGTTTTCATAATCAATCTCAAATCTGGCACATCCGACAAGGCTGCCATACCAGACCTCATTGCCTCAACTCTTGACAGAGACAAGTTTGACTATGAAATTGCCATAACACAATATGCAGGACACGCCTCCGAAATTGCCGCTAAGGCTAAGGACGAGGGCGTCGACGTTGTAGTGGCTGTCGGTGGCGACGGTACTGTGAACGAGGTGGCAAGAGCCATTGTCCACTCCAACACTGCCTTAGGTATCATTCCGTGCGGTTCGGGCAACGGATTGGCACGCCACCTGCTTATACCCCTCAACGCGCGCAAGGCTATAGAGATAATCAACACTTGCGAGATACGCGACCTCGACTATGGCATCATCAACAACTACCCATTCTTCTGCACTTGCGGAATGGGCTTTGACGCCTTTGTAAGCATGAAGTTTGCCGAGGCTGGCAAGCGCGGACCCATAACCTACGTGGAGAATGTGCTGCGCGAAGGCCTCAAGTACAAGCCCGAGACATACACCATACAAGACGACAACGGTACAACACAATACAAGGCGTTCCTCATATCGTGTGCCAATGCATCGCAGTACGGCAACAATGCCTACATAGCACCGCAGGCCTCGATGAGCGACGGGCTGATGGACGTCATCATCATGGAACCCTTCGACCTCTTGCAGGCTCCGCAGATAAGCATCGAGATGTTCAACAAGACTCTCGACAAGAACTCGAAGATTAAGTCGTTCCGTTGCCAGAAGTTGCACATCCACCGCGACACACCGGGTGTTATCCACTATGATGGCGACCCAGTAATGACCGGCGATGACATCTTCGTTGAGCTTAAGCCTAAGGGCATAAAGATAGTTGTCAACCCGTTTGCCGACCGCAGCGAGCGACAGCCTAACGCTTTGCAGAATGCGGCAGCCGAGCTATTCAACGAGATACACGACATTAGGGAGGAAATAAGCCAGAGCACTCGCAAGTTTCAGGCTTGGAGCAAGGCTATACAAAAGAAGCTGAATCTCTAACCACATAGGTGATATACACAGTGGAGGTTCTACACCTATTTATATTATATGTCTAACAACTCTTTCACATTCCGTCAATTCACGATACACCAGGACCGGTGCGCTATGAAGGTAGGCACCGACGGAGTGCTGCTCGGGGCATGGGCTCCGGGCGGAAAGCACATTCTCGACATTGGCACCGGCACCGGGCTCGTGGCTATAATGCTTGCGCAGCGCTTTGGCGATGCGCAGGTTACGGCTGTGGAGATAGACCATGATGCCGCTTTGCAAGCTGCCGACAACATCAGCAGTTCGCCATTTGCACAGCGTATAAGCGTTGTTGAGACATGTATACAAAACTTTAAAGGTGCCGACACACAGACATTCGACTGCATTGTGTCCAATCCGCCTTTCTTTACAGATAGTCTTAAGAACCCCGACTCGCAGCGCGCCACCGCCCGACACGCTGACACCCTACCCTATCGCGACCTCTTCGCCGCCGTCAAAAGATTACTTGCCGACGATGGAGAGTTCAGCGCTATCATACCATCCGACTGCCTGTCTGCCTTCATAGCCGAAGCCTACCTTGCGCACCTCGTACCCGTAAGGCGCCTTGCCATACGCACTACACCACGCAAGCAGCCCAAACGCCACCTCGTGTCGTTCGGTCACGCATCTTCGGCAAAAACCGCAACCAACGAAGAACGGTGTCTGATGAACCCCGACGGCTCACGCTCTGAATGGTACAACACCCTGACATCCGAGTTCTATCTATAAACCGCAACTAAAAGGACTACACGACCATGATAAGAAAAGCCATAACACTGATTTGCCTTTTGGTATCGCTCTGTGCCAAAGCGCAGAACACATACTTCAACCATCTCACACCTGCCGACGGATTGTCGCAGATATCTGTCAACAGCATATACGCCGACAGCGACGGTGTGCTGTGGATAGCCACACGCGTCGGACTCGACAGCTACAACGGCAATTCTATCCATGTATACAGCTACCAGCCGGGCAATCCGCGCTCGCTGTTCTGCAACAACATTCGCCACATAACGGGCGACGGCAAGCGCATGCTTTACCTCGTATGCTCGGAGGGTGTGGTACAGTTTGACATACGTACGCAGGTGTTCACCACGCTGCATCATGGCAGCAACGAGGCTATATGCTATAAGGATGTGTTGTATATGAGTACGCACAACGTGGTACAGCGCTTCGACACCAACTGCAAGAAGAGCACCGTGCTTACACGCCTGCCCAAGGGCGAAGTGATTGAGTCGATGACTTGCGACAGCCGCAACCGCCTGTGGATAGGTACATACAGCGGCGGTCTTTATTGCTACGACCGCGGCAAGCTGAGCCATATCATAAAAGATGCACACATTACCACTATATACGAGGACAGCAAGCACAACATTTGGGTAGGAAGCTGGAACCGGGGCTTCTGGACTATCGCGCCTAACGGCAAGATTGTAAATACAATCAACGACAAGTGGCTTGTAAGCAACTTTGTGCGCACCTTCTGCGAGGACAATCGAGGCAATGTGTGGATTGGCACCTACCACGGACTGATGAGCTACAATCCCTCAACGGGCGCTCACCGCCTTTTCACTGCCGACGGAATGTCGGGCAGCCTTACCAACTCGAGTATATGGAGCATCATTAAAGACCGCCAAGGCACTTTGTGGATTGGCACCTACTTTGGCGGTGTAAACTACTTCAATCCCGAAAACGAGATATACACACGCTACCGTGCCATTGCCGGCTCAAATGCCGGTCTGTCGTTCCCAGTTGTGGGCAGTATGACGGAGGACAACCGTGGACGCCTGTGGATATGCACCGAAGGCGGCGGCATGAACGTGCTCGACCGACGTACCAACAAGATAGAACGTATCAGCAGCATAAACATTGCCAACCTCAAGGCTGTACACTTCGACAACAAGCGAAACACAATGTGGGTTGGCACACACCTCGGCGGACTCTACAGGCTCGACCTTTCTACGGGCAAGACCTATATCTACAAGCATCAGCGAGGCAACAACCGCACGTTGCCATCGGATGTGGTTAGGTCTATAACCGCATACGGCGACAAGCTCGTAATTGGCACCCAGGGCGGTGTAGCCATACTCGACCCTACCACCACCAACCAAAACAGCTTCACTCCGCTGCTCGTTGGCAAGCTCAGTGTACCCGTACCAAGCGTGTGCGTCGACAAAAAGCAGCAGCTATGGATAGCTACCGAGGGCGACGGCGTGTTCTGCGTCAACCCCAAGAACGGCAAGACCAAACAGTATCTGCACAGGCACAACACCACAACGTCCATCGTAAGCAACTATATCAACAACATATCTGCCGACCGCAACGGACGTCTGTGGTTTGCCATGGCCAACAACAGCATCTGTACATACAACGAGAACGACGACACCTTCAGCAGCTACGGCGGAGCCGAGGGTCTGTCGGGCGATGCCGTATACGCCACAGCACCGTCTTCGCTCAACAACCGCGACATCCTGCTCATTACCAACCGCGGCTTCTCGGTGTTCGACACTAACGCCAAGCACTTCCGCAACTACGACCGCACATCAGGCATACCACTTGAGAGCATCAACGAGAACGCTCTATATGTGGCTACCAATGGCGACATATATCTCGGCGGAATAGACGGTATGGCTAAGTTCAACGAGCGCGACCTATACAAGAGACCGCAACCATACCACATCGGATTTGGCGAGCTTTACGTCAACGGCGAGGAGATAAAGCCTGGCGACAACAGCGGCATACTTGACGAGGCGCTGCGCTTTACAAAGGAGATAGTGCTGAGCCACGACGACAAGATGTTCAGCGTTGAGCCGTTCACTACCAACTTCATCCGTACCTACGACATGCCATTGCAGTACAGAATGAAGGGGGTGGCCGACCAGTGGATACCCACACGCACCAAAGTGATATCCTTCAACGGACTTAGTGCCGGCACCTATACGCTCGAGTTGCGCTGTCCTGGCAGCGACATCGAGCCAGTAAGCCTTCGCATCAAGATTCTGCCGCCATGGTATATGTCGTGGTGGGCATACATTATATATATAGCCATCATTGGCGGAGCAGGCTGGTGGCTCATACGCGAGTATCGCGACCGCATACGCTTGGGCGAATCGCTAAAGTTTGAGCAGCAGCACGTCAAGGATATCGAGGAGCAGAACCAGTCGAAGCTGCGCTTCTTTACCAACGTGTCGCACGAGATACGCACGCCGCTTACCGTCATCATAGGTTTGTCGGAGTCGTTGCTCAAGTCGTCGGCATTTGCCAACGACGTACACAACAAGATTCTTGGCATCTACCGCAACAGTGCCCAGCTGCGCAACCTAATCTCCGAGCTGCTCGACTTCCGTAAGCAGGAGCAGGGCCACACACGCATCTACGTGCATCACGACGACCTCGCCCTCTTCCTTCGCGAGACGGTTATGCTCTTCAAAGAGTATGCCACAAGCAACGACATTGCCCTTGAGCTTAACGTGCCTACATCCATGCCGATGTGGTTTGACCGCAAGCAGATGATGAAGGTGGCAAACAACCTCATATCCAACGCCCTCAAGCACACACCGCAGGGCGGCACCGTAAGCGTGGAGGCTCAAGCCAATGCCGACGGCATGGCTGTGCTTAAGGTTAGTGATACGGGCAGCGGCATAGCACCAGACGACCTTAAGAACATCTTTGTGCGGTTCTACCAATCGCGCAAGATAGAGTCGTTCTCGGACATTGGCACCGGCATCGGACTCGACCTTACCAAGGGAATTGTGGAGATGCACCACGGCACAATAAGCGTCGACTCTGCTCCAGGCAAGGGCACAACCTTCACCGTTGTGCTGCCTATGCGTCGCGACGCATTCCTGCCGTCCGAGATTAACGACGCACCAGCAGTGAAGACAGAAACCGCAGAGCCGTCATTACTCCCGGCAACAACAGCTCAAGCCGAGACACCAACAAACATCTCGGCAGACGAGTCGGAGGCAGAAAGCCGCCCGTCTATACTCATCGTTGAGGACAACGACGATATACGACAATTGCTCGTAACGCTGTTTAGCCCCTACTACCGCACATCTACAGCCGTTGACGGACGCGAAGCTCTCGAAATGGTGGCAGACGAAAAGCCTGACCTCGTGCTTAGCGACGTGCTTATGCCGCACATGTCGGGCATAGACCTGTGCAGAGCCATAAAGCGCGACTTCTCTATATGCCACATCCCGGTGGTTCTGCTAACGGCACGTACTGCCGTAGAACAGACAATAGAGGGCTTGAAGACGGGTGCCGACGACTATGTTACAAAGCCGTTCAACAGCGGTGTGCTGATATCACGATGCAACAACCTCGTCAACTCAAGACGTATGTTGCAGCGTAAGTTCAGCAAGCATCCGCACACCGAGGCAGACGTGCTCGCCACAAACCCGTTGGACAAGGATCTGCTCGACCGTGCTATGAAGATTATCGACAAGTACTACACCGACTCGTCGTTCAGCGTTGACACCTTTGCCAAGGAGATTGGTATGTCGCGTACAGCGTTCTTCAACAAGTGGAAGGATCTTACCGGCGACACGCCTAAGGGCTTCATCCTTAATATGCGCTTGCGCAAGGCTGCCGACATGCTGCGCAACCGACGCGAAATGAGCATATCAGAGGTTAGCTATGCCAATGGTTTCTCGTCGCCACGCTACTTCTGCAAGTGCTTTAAAGATGCCTACAAAATACAGCCGTCGGCATTTAGAAACGGCGAAGAATAAGCGAGTTGTTGCTCGCCGAACAAACAACGTTTAAGAAAAAAAGGAGGTACGGCATCCGAACCGTACCTCCTAATATAACTTCATTTTACTTTATAATCCAATCCGTAATAGTGCGTTCCTCGCTACTATAGTTTACCCCAACCTTAACAAGGCGCTTGCCGTCTGCAATATACGGAACAAGATAACCCTTATCGTCAATCTGCTTAAGGGCTGCATCTGCCGAACCATCAAACTTAAGCTCCATAACATACACAACATCAGGGAGTGTTATCACGATGTCGGCACGGCCATGTGCGCTCTGCTCCTCCACCTTTACATAAGCTCCGACAAGCGAGAACAGCAGGTAGAAGATTGTCTGCACATCGCGCTCCGTCTTGTTGGACAAGCGATAACTCAAACCCGCAAGATAAGCACGCATCTGTGTAAGGGCCTCCTCCATATCATCGGCAAGAAGAGCCTTGACAAACTTTACAACAAAACTACTGTTCGAACCTGATGCCGGTATGAGATAGTTGGTTGCAAACGAACGCACCATACCCATTTCAACCTCCTCATTAGGATAAGCAAGAGTGTAGACACCGAACATTGGGTCGTAATGCTTAATGGTGAGGTAGCCACTCTGATAGAGCAAGGGCAAGGCTGTTGTCATATTCTCGGGAGATATATCAAACTCCTCCACACTTGCGTCACGCCCTGACACATCACGCAGACTGACATTATACTTCTGAAGAAGTTTAATGATATATGTAGGTGTTCCCGACTCAAACCAATAGTTGCTAATATCACCAGAAGCAAAAGCCTTTATTAAACTAAATGGATTGTACACATCCTCTGAATGTTTACTGAAATGATATCCGTCATATTTCTTCTTCAACAGAGCAAAGGTATCATCTACACTTATATGCAGATGTTCGGCAAGCCTCTCTACATCTTGAAGCATTTGTGTATGCAATTCGTCACTGCTTATACCGCAAATAGCCGAATATTGGTCGTACATCGATATGTTGTACAGATTGTTCAGTTCGCTAAAGATGCTTAGCTGTGAAAACTTGGTGATGCCTGTAAGGAACACAAACTCAAAATACGGGTCGAGCGACTTTATAGGCGAATAGAAGTTCTGCATTATTCGGCGCAATGCAGCAAGGTTCTGTTCCTCGTGCACAACGTCAAGAAGCGGAGCGTCATACTCGTCTATAATAAGCACAACCTTTTGATGTGTATGCTCATAGGCAGCCTTTACGATGTTGGCAAATCGAATGTTTGGCTTTTTGTCTGTCTCTTCTTCTATACCATAAAGTTTTTCGTATGGCCGCAACATATAGTCCAAATATTCCTCAAGCATCGCCACATCCATGTGCTTGGCAGCACTCATGTCAAAGTGCAACACCGGATGGCACGTCCAATCAAGTTCTTTCTTACTGATAGCAAGACCCTCGAACAGCTCCTTGCGACCTTCGTAATACGAGTGAATCATTGAGGCAAAGAGCGACTTGCCGAATCGTCTTGGACGACTCAGAAATATATATTTGTAGCCATTACCAATAAAATCGGCAAGATACTGTGTCTTGTCAACATATATATAGTTGCGCTCACGAATCTCGCTGAAAGTCTGTATTCCTACCGGATATTTTCTTATTTCTGCCATAACCTTTATCCTCCTTGGTTGGGTTGTTTCTGTTTTTATGCCACTAAGTTACAAATAATTTCGGTACAAACCGAATAAAACAAGAAGCAAGTGGATAATTCCGCCAATTTATTGTAACTTTGTAGCGAATTTAATCCTAAAACAAACCTATTATGTTTAAACAATTCATTACAACAATTTTCGTTTCATTGTTCTGCCTTTGTCTTTCAGCAAAGACCGCAGCCACAGCCAGCTGGCAAATCATTCCGTTGCCAAAGCAGGTGACAACAACCGGTGGACAGCCGTTTATGCTTAGTGGCAAGACCACCATCTACTATGCCGACGGCGATGCCAAGCAGAAGCGCAACGCCGAATTTCTTGCCTCATACATCAAGGAGATAACCGGCATCAACGTTGCCACAACAACCCGTAAGGCCAACAACCAGATTCAGCTCGGCATTGCCAACGTTGCCGGCGGCAACGAGGCTTATCGCCTCGACGTGTCGAAGAAGGCAGTTGTGCTTGAAGGCACAACACACGCAGGCGTGTTCTATGGCTTGCAAACCATCATGAAGGCTCTGCCTATCGTTAAGGACGCCAAGCAGGTAGCGCTGCCGGCAGCCAACATCAGCGACGCTCCGCGCTTTGCCTACCGTGCGTTTATGATCGACTGCGGTCGCCACTTCTTCAGCGTCGACTACCTCAAGAAGCTTATCGACGTGTTCGCCATGCACAACATCAACTACTTCCACTGGCACCTCACCGAGGACCAAGGCTGGCGCATAGAGATAAAGAAGTATCCTAAGCTTACAGAGATTGGCTCTAAGCGCTCTGGCACCATCACCGCCCCCAACTCGGGCAAGTACGACAACGTGCCTGTTTCTGGCTACTACACACAGGACGACGCACGCGAGATTGTACGCTACGCTGCCGAACGCTACATCACCGTTATCCCCGAGATTGATATGCCGGGCCATATGCAGGCTGCCCTTGCATCCTACAACGACCTTGGCTGCACCGGCGGTCCGTACGAGGTATGCCAGCACTTTGGCGTTATAAAGGAGGTTATGTGTGCCGGCAAGGCCCAGACATTGCAGTTTGCCAAGGACGTTGTCAACGAGATTATGGACATCTTCCCTTCTCACTACATCCACATCGGTGGCGACGAGTGTCCAAAGAACCGTTGGAAGGAGTGTGCCAACTGCCAGGCCAAGATTGCCGAGTTGGGACTGAAGGACATCGAGGGCCACTCTAAGGAAGACCAGTTGCAGACATGGTTCATGGACGAGGTGGCAAAGGACATACGTGCACGCGGCCGAAAGATGATTGGTTGGGACGAGATTCTCGACGGCACACCGTCTAAGGACATTACCGTTATCGGTTGGACAAGCCCCAAGGCCACTGTACGTGCTGCCAAGGCTGGACACCCAACAGTTATCGCTCCTATACAGAACTTCTACTTCAGCAACGTTCGCCTTAACAAGATTACCGGCATCCCAAGCATTGAGCGTGTGTACAACCTCGACCCATACCAGGACGGACTGACTGCCGACGAGCAGAAGAACATCATCGGAGCAGAGGGTTGTATATGGACCGAATGGGTTAAGGACACCAAGAAGATGGAATGGGAACTGCTGCCACGACTTGCCGCCCTGTGCGAGGTTCAGTGGACACCGAGAGAGCAGCGCAATCTCGACTCGTTCCTCCAGCGTATGCTCCACATCCACGACATCTACCGTCTAAAGGGCCTCAACTACAAGGAGGATATCGAGCAGGCTGTAAAGAAGTAGAAAAATGTTTTTTCTGCGCAACCTATCATTCTATCACTATTTTGTTAGGTATGTGTGAGGTTAGTGATGGGTGGCACGCCATTACGTAGCCCCACAGCAGACACTTCGCGCTGATACACAACACGTTACATCACATACACCAAACAAAATAGTGATAGAATGATAAGTTGCAGAAAAAAAAACAAATACATAAGGGGATATATAATATGAGGTAGGCATATTGACGCACTGGCCAAGCCTTTGTAACAATCCAACTAAGCCTTACTTGCAACGTCATTAAGCCTTAATTGGTAACCAATGGAGCCTTAATTGCAAGGTCATTAAGCCTCCATTGGCTACCAACCTATTCTTAATTCTCTTTAAGCAATGTGTCGAGGAAAGAGTCGAGGTCGCTGTCAAGTCCCTCCATAAGGTCCTTGCCAATAATCACGGTGTCGTCGTCGGCAATATAAAGCTCGCCAACCGACTCCTTGTCGTCATTCTCAAGAACGAAGCTGTATGGCTTCAAGATGCCGAGATTGTCGGCAACAACGTCGAAAGCCTTAATGGTGTTGTGCAACACACGCTCCACATTGTCGTAGAAATCTTCATCGGTATTGCCTATCCACTGTTCAACGACACAACGTGTTATCTCCTTGTCGTCATCGTCGAATGCCACCATTTCGCCACTATCCTGCGACACCCTGACATGAATGTCGGTTACTAAAGAGGTGTCTTC